>NZ_JAKREZ010000017.1:0-85257 GCF_022348345.1 Alteromonas sp. CNT1-28
GTTATATCGTATGCCGCTTTGAAGTCATTCACCAACACGTAGGGGAGGGGCGATGGAAAGAGGCCGTCCCCAGATAGAATACGCACATAACTTATTTGGTTTTGATCAAGTTCCGATAATACCTCAGGCATTTCTGACAGCGGAGGCGAAAGAATAAGGCCAGCCAATTGCGCGGTGTCTACCATGTCCACCAATTCTTTCGCTATGTTTTTAGAGCTTGCATCGCACGGGTGAATTAACAATTCGAAATTGTTTTTGCGACACACATCCAATATGCCTTTTTGCATATCGATTATGTAGTAAGCGTTGGGGTTGTCGTATACGTAACCCAGTACCGATGCTCCTTTGCTCGCTAAGTCTCGCGCTGCCTTGTTCGGCGTGTACTTTAAGGCCTTTATCGCCTCTTCAACACGTTGCAAGGTGTCGGGTTTTACCGTGCCTTCCTTGTTAATTACGCGCGAAACGGTCTTTATCGAAACACCCGCCATTTCGGCAACACTTTTGATGGTAGCAGCCAAATTCGATCTCACTCTAAAAATTGGTTTAATTTTCAACAATTAAGGAGCTTGTATTACTTTTTTGTTAAAAAATTAATTGCAGCCTTAC
This sequence comes from Alteromonas sp. CNT1-28, assembly GCF_022348345.1. NCBI lineage: Bacteria > Pseudomonadati > Pseudomonadota > Gammaproteobacteria > Alteromonadales > Alteromonadaceae > Alteromonas > Alteromonas sp. CNT1-28. The sequence continues at coordinate 607 of NZ_JAKREZ010000017.1, forward strand.
ATTGTGTCATGTAAGTTAACATTCAATGACAGCGTTGTCATCAAAAAGCTGTACCCCACAACAACGCCTGTCATTTTATTATTTCAATAAATGACAGCGTTGTCATTTTTGGCTGAGAGAAGGTAAATACAATGTTCAAAAACCAACAACATAAACTAACAAGAAGTGTTCGCCTCGCCATAGCTATGGGCGCATTAACAAGTATTTCAGCACCTATTGCGGTAGCACAGGAAGCAGGTGAAACTGAAATCATCGAAGTCACAGGGATCCGCGGAAGCCAAAAGGCCAACATCAATGCCAAGCGTTTTTCTAACGCCATTGTTGACGCTATCACTGCTGAAGACATTGGCAAGTTCCCCGACAAAAACGTGGCAGAAACACTTGCCCGTGTTCCGGGTATTACCATCGACCGCGATTTTGGTGAAGGGCAAGGCGTAACTATACGCGGCGTTCAGCCAGACCAAAACTTGACCCTAGTGAACGGTCAAGCCGTGGGAACCGGTCAGTGGTTTGTGTTATCAGACGCAACCCGTAACTTTAACTTCGAAATTTTAGCGTCGGAAATGATTGCGGGTTTAGAAGTGTACAAGTCGTCTCAGGCAGACATTGATGAAGGCGCATTGGGCGGAACGGTAATCCTGAAAACACGTAAACCGTTTGACCTTGACGCTAATTCTGGGCAAATCTCGGTAGAAGGCCAGTATGGTGATATCGCAGATTCACTCGACCCAACGCTATCTGGTTTGTACAGCTGGAAAAACGATGACGAAACCTTTGGTATTCTTTTCTCAGGCTCTTATCAAGAAAGAACGGTAGAGCGTGAAACTAACGAAGACTTCGGCTGGTTCGGCCCTAGCATTCCTCGTATCGACCCACTTATTGAAGCACCAGTTGGCGCTTCACAAAAAGGCGCTATTCCATGGGGAATGGGCTCAGCGTTGTTTAAGCAAGACCGTGAGCGCGTTGGTTTTGATGTAACTGCTCAATGGGCACCTACCGACGACTTCGATGTGTCTGTCCACTATCTATCGTCAACGCTTAAAGCTGACAACGTAAACTCTAACTTAATTGGTATTCCGTTTCGCGGTGTGGCGTACACAGGTACTGACACCAGCCCGGGTACGGTGAGCAGCGACAACGTAGTAGAGTCGCTTAGCATGATGGGCGTAGATAACCGCCCTGAGTGGGCGCGCTTTATGGCGTATGACAACATCTTCCGCGATGGTTCTGAAATGTCTACCGAGATTGTAGATATTGAGGGGCACTATCTTATGGGTGATGGCAAGTTGCACTTTCAGTTAGGTACAACCACGGGTGAAGGCGAAAACCGAGATTTCTTCACTGAATTTTGGGCTAGCGCAAACGACCCGCGTGCAGCCATCGATTTTTACAACCCAGGTGGCGACAACCCGTATATCGATTTTACAACGGCAAGCCCATGGCTAGCTAACCCAACAGATGAAATGTGGTTGGGAGGAATATTCGACCAGCTAAATGCAACGGAAGATAAAGAAAACTATATCCAGTTTGACTACGAGCATTCTGTAGATTGGGGTGCAGTAACCGAAATCAAAACGGGTATAAAGCGTCGCGATCGTAGCTTTGCGCAATCTCGCTACAGAACTGACTTGGCCAACTTAGCGCCGGTGGGTGAAGGTAGCCTTGGCCCCGCGTCATCGTTTTGGAATGGCGACATGATTAACGTGTCTCACGACAACACCAACGGCGTGGCTGCCAGCTATTTCTTCCCTGACAAAGACAGCATGTACAACGCGCTATATAGCGTAGCCGAATGTGCAGATGACACTACTATACTTTGCCGCCGTACCGATGAATTCTTAGATGAATCTTCATTTGAGATAGAAGAAGATATTACTGCACTTTACGCCATGGCGAAATTTAGTGGCGATGGTTTCAGAGGTAATGTGGGTATGCGTTACGTTGAGACCGATTCAACTTCGAACGGTTACGACCTAACAACAGGCGAAGCGGTAGCGTTTGACGGTGGTTACAACGAATGGCTGCCAAGCATCAACTTGTCGTACGACTTATCTGAAGATGTGTTGCTACGTATGGCGGCAGCACGCGTGCTTACACGTCCAGCACCGTTTCAGTTAGCACCTGCGGTAAACTTAACGCCTGAAACTAGCTCTGGCTCTGCTGGTAACCCGCAGCTTAACCCGCTAACTGCTAACCAATTTGAAGTGGGTGCAGAATGGTACTTTAGCGAATCATCGGTAGCCGCGGTAACAGTGTTCAAGAAAGATATTAACGACTTTATCTTTACCAAAACCGTATCTCGTGAAATTGATGGTCAGCAAATCAATCAGCTAAGAACGCCAGAGAATGGTGGTTCAACCTCTATCGACGGTATCGAAATGCAAATTCAGCATGTGTTCGACAACGGTTTCGGTGGCTACGCTAACTATACCTACACTGATGTGGCCGACGCACAAGTAGATGAAGCGGTTGCCGTTACAGACGATGACGGCAACATCATTGGTGCTACTATCGCAACGCGCTCAGTAAGCTTCCCGAACACGTCAAAAGACTCGTTTAACGTAGGTGTGTTCTACGAAACTGATCTTTACAGCGCGCGCTTAAACTACAACTACCGCTCTGAGTACTTTATTGCCCAAGCTGAAATTGGCGATCAGTACCGCGACGAACAGTCACAGCTAGATGCGCAGGTAAGCTGGAACGTGACAGAAACCATTACACTTAAAGCTGAAGCCCTTAACCTTACCGACGAAATCTGGGAGAACTACTATGTTCGAAGCAGTGACGGTAAGCGACTTGGTGGAACGCAAAGTGCCAATGGACGCCGTTTCTTCATTGGCGCTAGCATGAAGTTCTAGTTGCTAGTATGTGAAGATAGTTCGTGTGTTCACTATCTTCACTTAGCATAGGGTAGGGCGTTTGCTTTACCCTTGTTTTACTCTGAAATTGTGATTTAAGGATGTGCGACGTGATCCGCAATTCGACGAATTTTGTCAAAGCGTGCTTGAGCTTATCGTTACTACTAGTGGGTAGCGCTTCGGCAATGGCTGAAACGCCTTCGCTACAGCAAGCCAGCTTGAATGCGCTAGGAGAAAGCCTCGATATACATTACGAAGTATTAAGTAATGTGGACGATAGTTTGTGCCGGGTACATATTCCAAAAGGCGACTGCTTTTCGTCAGAGCTTACGATAGCAACCATGGCAACCCCCATTGAAGCCTCTACGTCGCTTTACTTTAGTCATATTGCGCCTATTCGCGGGTATGACTCAAAAAATGCAATTCGCATTGAGCATATAAACGGTGACCTGCACCGCCTAACGTTCGAAGAAAAGGTGAGCGCAAGTGAGCAAGTTAAGGTAACGCTATCTGCGCCCTTTTGGCACGCCTCTCGCTCGGACGCAATGCCGAATTATTACTTAACTTACCCTGCTTTATCACCGGTGGTGATTGCCTCCACAACTCGCGTGAAAGAGTCGGGAAGCAATTTACTCATCAATCAACACACTGGCTTGTGGAACAAACAAGCCCAGTACAAACGCACTGAAAACGACAATACACCGCTTATGGACAGCGCGTATTTATACAATGAAGGCGATTCAGCGCTAATTTCAGGTGATGCCCAGAACCGTGTTATTCCTAACGTAGGTCAAAGAGGTGATACTGGTAAATTTGTTTCTGCCGCGGGCATTAAAATAGATAAGTCTGACCAAGACATGCTTGCTCCAGCCATTGAGCAAATGGCCTATTTTGGCCTGACTAACCAGAAAACAGGTTTACCACTTAAGGTTATTACTCGCAGCGCTAACGATGCGAACGCCCTTGCAAATGAAGCTGCAACAATAAACTCGAAAGAAGGCTATGCGCTTAGCATAACAGAGCAAAGCGCTACGATAATTGCCAACGATAACATTAGTGCTAACTACGGTTTGCTAACGCTAATGCAAGTATTTGATGCGCAGCATGGCCGCTTTCCTATCACTGAAATCGCAGACTCGCCACGATTCGAATTTCGCGGAATGCACTTAGATATTGCTCGCCACTTTCCAGGAAAGGCAGCGATTGAATCTGTTGTTCGCCAAATGTTCACCTATAAGCTCAATAAGCTACACCTACACCTAAGTGATGACGAGGGCTGGAGATTAGCTATCGATGCTTTGCCCGAACTTACCGAAATTGGTGCGTTTCGATGCCACGATTTGTCTGAAACACTGTGCTTGCTGCCTCAGCTGGGAAGCGGGCCTTTTAAAAGTGCTACAGGCAACGGCTTTCTTACCCAGCAAGACTACATTGATATTTTAACAATGGCGCATGCGCGCGGGATTGAAGTTATTCCGTCGCTTGATATGCCTGGCCATGCCCGCGCAGCAATTGTTGCTATGAATGCGCGCTACAAGCGGCTTATGGCAGAGGGTAACTCAGATGCTGCAAATGAATTTTTATTGGTAGATAAAGAAGATAAAACCCAATATGAAAGCGTTCAATTCTATTCAGATAACACCATAAATCCCTGTTTAGATAGCAGCTATCATTTTATCGAAACCGTACTTATTTCTGTGAAATCACTGCATGAAAAGGCCAACGTTCCGTTGACGCACTTCCATGTTGGCGCCGATGAAACCGCCGGTGCTTGGGTGGAATCCCCTGTATGTGCTGCGAAAGGTCAAAAGGCAGATGAAATACTGCCGGCTTTTGTTACCGAAGTGCAGACAATTGCGCAAAAGCACAATATAGCAATTGGTGGCTGGAGCGATGGTATGGAAAAAGCCGTAAATACACTGGATAACAGCAGCGCGTATACCAACGTTTGGCATCTTCTTGCTGCGGGAGGAGAGAAAACAGTATCGCATTTCGCCAAGGAAAATATTCCGGTAGTACTTTCGTTTCCAGACGTGCTTTATTTCGACTTTCCTTACCAAAGTAATCCTTATGAACCCGGCTATTACTGGGGTTCACGGGCAACCGATACCGAAAAAGTATTTTCGTTTATGCCCGAACAGCTGCCGCTTCATGCCGAGTTATGGACCGACCGTATGGGCCACAGGTACAGCAGTTCTGCTGAGGCCGACACATCATCAGTAATCGGTATTCAGGGGCAGCTATGGTCGGAAGTCACCGTGAATCAAGACGCCGTGGAATATATGGTATTCCCCCGACTATTGGCCTTGGCTGAACGGGCTTGGCACTACGCACCGTGGCAACAAAACGCGAAAGCACTTCATGAAAAAGGCGCTTTAGTAAACCAGCAGGCAAGCGACTGGCGAGCGTTTGAGTTAGCGTTATTTAACCGCCATGCACCCGCGCTAGTGCAGCAGGGAGTGAATGTGCGTGTACCTACGCCAGCAGCGGTAATTAACAATGGTAAGTTACATATAAAGCCAGTGTCTGGTCTTACGATGGAGTACTTAACTTCAGGTAATAAGTGGGAAACCTTTACCGCTCCTGTTGAAGTGAAGGGGATGGTAACTGTTCGCGCTAGAATTGCGGGAACACAGCAAATGAGTCGACAGGTGCAGCTGTAAGCGCCTGTTTTTATTGGTTAAAATGACAGCGTTGTCATGTTTTTACCAAGTGCATCTATGCATTTATCTATACTGAGATGTTTAAATGAGCTCTGATTTATTTTTTATTGGCATAGACGGTGGTGGCACCAAGTGCCGAGCAAGATTAGAAGACGTCCGCGGAAATGTCTTGGGTGAGGGCCTGAGTGGCCCTGCCAATATTATGCGCGATAGCGATTTAGCTAAAGCGTCGATAGTAGATGCGATTAATATCGCTATTTCGAATGCAGGGAACGCCAACACATCTGAGCAAATTTCGCTGTCGCAGTGCGTGGTAGGCGCCGGTCTAGCTGGCGCAAACATTGAGTCTGCGAAGCAACAGTTTGAACAATGGCAGCACCCGTTTCATTCGCTACACGTGTTAAGCGATTTACACGCCGCATGCGTTGGAGCACACAATGGAAACCCGGGAGCAGCGATAATTATTGGTACAGGTTCATCGGGCACCATGTGGCAAGGTGAACTTTTTCAAGATGTTGGTGGGCACGGGTTTCCTATCGGCGACAAAGCCAGTGGGGCTTGGTTAGGCTTAAAGGCCGTGCAGCACACGCTATTGTGTTTAGATGAGTTGGAAGAAAAGGATGAACTTGCAGTAGAAGTGTGTAACGCCCTGCAATCATCTTGCACCCAAGAAATCGTAGCGAAATGTGCGGAATTTAACACCCATCACTATGCCGCCTTGGTAGAACGTATGCTGCCTTTGCTATACACAAAGCAAAACAAGGTTACCGCACTTTTTGAAGAGGGGGCCGTGTACATTGAGCGTATGGCAAAGCGACTTCTTGCAGATCACAACCATTGTTTAGCCATGATAGGTGGGCTTAGCAATGTTTATTCAGCCTATTTTTCAGAATCCATCAAAGCGCGTTTAGTACCCTGCAAAGCAACGCCGCAGCAAGGTGCTATTTATCATGCAAAAGCCGCGTTTAATCACAAAGAAGGTGAGAAATGAGTTTATCTATAATGGCAAAAGAAGCCAGAGAGTTTCCGTCAGTTATTGCGCAGCAGTTAGATAAGAATGATGAAGCGATCAGTCAGTTAGCGGGTAGGTTACAGCAATTAAACCCTAACTTGATTTATATTATTGGTCGCGGCTCTTCAGATCATGCCGGCGTGTTTGGAAAATATCTTTTTGAAACAGAAATGGGTATTCCTGTGTGCAGTGCCGCCCTTTCAATAGCAGGCATATTCAAACGCCAATTGAATTTGAAGGGGGCGGTAGCTTTTATTATCTCTCAATCTGGTCGCAGCCCAGACATACTAAAGCAAACCGAGTCGGCCAAAAACGGCGGGGCGTTTACGGTTGCCTTCGTGAATGATGAAACATCGCCATTAGCCGAGCTGGCTGATGCCGTTATTCCTTTATCTGCCGGGGAAGAAAAGGCGGTTGCGGCTACTAAAAGCTTTTTAGCAACGCTGTCGGCGCTTCTTCATTTGTGTGCTCGTTGGAGCGAAAATACCTCGCTATTTAATGCGCTAAAAGCCTTGCCTTCGCAGCTAGAAGCGGTAATCAATGCGCCGTCTCAGCTAACAAGAGCCCATCTAGAAAATACGCGAAACACCATTGTTTTAGGGCGCGGCTTTGGCTATGCGGTTGGGCGAGAAGTAGCGCTCAAATTAAAAGAAGTATTGGGTATACATGCCGAAGCGTTTAGCAGTGCAGAGTTCATCCATGGCCCAGTGACGTTAGTTGAGAAAAAGCTGAAGCTTATTTCGTTAAACATAGAAGATGAGAGCGCACCTTTTCATCAAAACATGGTGCAAGATGTGAGATCCCGTGGCGGTGAGTGCATAGATCTGCAAGGGGGAGTAACGTCTTCACACCCAAGGCTGGACGCACTTTTACTAATGCAACGCTTCTATCTGGATATAGAGAAAATTGCCGTTGAATTAGGTTTGAACCCAGACACGCCACCCGGATTAAACAAGGTAACGAAAACCCAATGAAGACCATTATTCTGGCTGAAAAGGTACTGATGAACGGTGCCTGGCAGCATAATCAGGTGCTAAGCATTGAAAAGGGTGTGATAGCTGACATTGCACCTCTTTCTTACTTCAAAAAAGACGCAACGGCGACAATCAACGAGCGCATACGCGGTGCAGTTATTCCAGGCTACATCGACACGCAGGTAAATGGTGGTGGGGGCGCAATGTTTAATCATGCTCCCACGATTGAAAGCATAAACGCGATGGCCGAAGCGCACTTGAAATACGGCACCACTACATTGTTCCCAACGCTTATTACCGACGATATAGACACCATTGAGCAAGCGGCAGATGCAGTAAGCGAGGCCATTGCACAGGCGCATCCCAGCGTTGAGGGGGTTCATTTTGAAGGGCCGCACCTTTCTGTTGAGAAAAAAGGCGTGCACTTGCCGCGCTATATTCGCGCACTTTCAGACCGTGAACTGGCAACCTATACCCGAAGAGATATTGGACAAGTCCTTATCACCGTTGCGCCTGAAAACGTGCCTTGCGACATCATCCGAGATTTGGTGGGGCAAGGAGTTATTGTTGCATTAGGGCACTCAAACGCACCGTTTGAAACCGTGCAGAATGCATTAGACGCTGGGGCATCAGGCTTTACCCACCTATATAACGCCATGTCGCCACTGACTTCCAGAGAGCCTGGAATGGTGGGGGCGGCGCTACTTAACAACAGTGTTTGCGGGATAATTGTGGACCATCATCACATTCACCCTAAAGCCGTAGAGTTGGCTTATAAGGTGAAAGGGCCGCATCAGCTAATGCTAGTGACTGACGCCATGGCCCACGTGGGCGCAAGCGACGATACCATCGCGTTCTTCGATACTCATATCACGCGCCAAGGTAACAAATTAACCACGCCCGATGGCACGTTAGCCGGTAGCTGTTTAGACATGCACGGCGCAGTAACGAACAGCATCAACGGCATCAATATCGCATTAGAACATGCCAGTACCATGGCAAGCGCAACGCCAGCACGCTTCACCAAAATACATGATAGGGTAGGTGAAATAGAGGTAGGAAAGCGCGCTAACTTTTTAGTGATAAACAACGACAATACTCTGTTAGAAGTGTGGCAGAACGGAAGTAAATGCCTTTGCGCTAACTAACAACATAATAATAAATAAGAGATCTTTGCTATGACAACACAAGCTCAGTCGCAAGTACCCAATGCAACAGGAATGGGGCGCTTTGTACCTATTCTAAGTATCGGTTTACTGTTTTTCATTTTCGGCTTCATTACATGGTTAAACGGGGCATTAATTCCGTTTTTGCAAATGGTGTGCGAGCTAACAGAAATGCAAGCGTTGCTTATCGCCTTCTGTTTTTACATCGCTTACGTAGTCATGGCGCTACCCATGGCAAAGATTCTAGAAAAAACTGGCTACCAGAAGGGCATGAGCCTAGGGCTTAGCATTATCGCCGTGGGATGTTTGTTGTTTGTACCTGCCGCACTTAGCGCCATGTTCCCCGTGTTTTTGCTGGCACAATTTGTGGTAGGTAGCGGTTTGACCATACTTCAAACTGCGTCAAACCCGTTCATTGTTCGCCTAGGTAACGAAGAAAGCGCTGCCGCTCGCATTGCCTTCATGGGCCTTCTTAATAAAGCGGCTGGCGTGCTGGCACCTATCGTTTTCACCAGCTTAGTGTTAAGTGGTTTGCCTGACGTAAATCAAGAGTCGTTAAACGCCATGCCACAAGAGGTAAAAGCCACGCTAATTAATGATATGTCTGTCTCACTTATTCAGCCTTATGTTGCAATGGCCATCGCATTGGGCGTACTGGCTCTGGTATTTATGCGCCTTGCATTACCAGCCATTAATGACGAGCAAGCTAAAGACGAAACACTGAAAACACCGCTTTCCTCAAGCAAAGATAAAAAGATCCTACACTTCCCACACTTAGTCTTGGGCGCAATAAGCCTGTTCTTCTATGTTGGGGGAGAAGTTATCGCTGGCGACACCATTGGGTTGTATGGCTCTTCAATTGGCGTAGAAAACGCGACCACGCTAACGTCATTTACCATGATTGCTATGGTTATTGGATACGCAGTAGGCCTTATTTGTATTCCTCGATTTATTTCTCAGCAAACGGCGCTACTAAGCTCTGCGGTATTGGGCGTAGTTTTTACCACAAGCATTCTAATGAGCTCAAACACTGATACTGGGATCTCTGAAGTGCTGTGGGGATGGACGGGCGTGCAATCGCTTCCTTTTTTACCTAACAGCGTGACGTGTATTGCGCTTCTTGGCTTGGCAAATGCCATGGTGTGGCCTGCAATTTGGCCGCTGGCGCTAAATAATTTAGGTAAATACACTGCACAAGGTTCGGCACTACTTATTATGGGTATTGCAGGTGGTGCCATTTTGCCCATGGTTTACGGCGGAGCTAGTGAGCTAGTAGGTGGTCAAAGTGCCTACGCGATTATGCTGCCTTGCTACTGCTTTATTGCTTACTACGCCGTATTGGGTTGTAAAAAACAACGCTGGTAAATGCCAGTGTTTTTCCGTGTAGCTCACGGGTTAACTGTTTAAAGAAATGCGCTTTTTAGCGCATTTTTTTGTTGTTGGTCTGCGCTGCTGCATTAAAACTGGTGCTGTCGGGTTAAGTCGTCGCTGTCGTATAAGAAAAGACAAGTAGCTGCAGTAATTTGACGAGTCCTCACTAAGTCTTAACTTATACTGAATATTTGTATTTCTGATGTTCAGTGTTTAATACATTTGCTTTTTAAATGTATTGATAAAAATTTCCAATTTGTTGCATAAACGTTAGCTCACTATACTCAATTTCGTTTTCTACCTTTCAAATTAAAAAGAGTAAGTGGAATGTCTAGTACCACCGCCCTACACGCAAAGCACCTAGAAGCCGGTGCGAAAATGGTCGATTTCTTCGGCTGGGATATGCCAATTAACTATGGTTCACAAATTGAAGAGCATCACGCTGTGCGTCAAGACGCCGGTATGTTCGATGTGTCTCACATGACCATTGTTGACGTAAAAGGCGCACAAGCCAAAGCGTATCTTCAGTACCTTCTAGCCAACGATGTGGCAAAACTAAAAGACAAAGGCAAAGCGCTATACAGCGGCATGCTTAACGAAGAAGGCGGTGTTGTAGACGACCTTATTGTTTATCACTTCGACGAAACTAACTATCGCCTAGTAGTTAATTCAGCAACGCGCGAAAAAGACATGAACTGGTTAATGAGCAAAGCAGAGGGCTTTGACGTAACCATCACCGAGCGCCCTGAATTTGCCATGATTGCCGTTCAAGGCCCTAACGCAAAAGAAAAAGCAGCCACCTTGTTCAGCGCAGCGCAAAAAGAAGCGGTGGCGGGCATGAAGCCATTCTTTGGAGTACAAGCAGAAGACTTGTTCATCGCCACCACAGGTTATACCGGTGAAGCAGGCTACGAAATTATGGTGCCAGCTGAGCAAGCGGAAAGCTTCTGGCAAGCACTACTAGACGCGGGCGTTAAGCCATGCGGCCTAGGTGCTCGCGACACACTTCGCCTAGAAGCAGGCATGAACCTGTACGGCCAAGATATGGATGAAACCGTATCACCACTAGCGGCTAACATGGGCTGGACAATTACATGGGAACCGGCAGAACGTGACTTCGTAGGGCGTAAAGCACTAGAAGCGCAGCGCGAAGCGGGTACCGACAAGCTAGTAGGCTTGGTGATGACTGAAAAAGGCGTGCTGCGTCACGGTCTTAAAGTGAAAACAGAAAGCGGCGAAGGCGTTATCACTTCAGGTACGTTCTCTCCAACACTAGGTCACTCAATTGCGATGGCACGAGTACCAAGTGATGTTGGTGAAACAGTAGAAGTGGAAATGCGCAAAAAGTGGGTTACAGTAAAAGTGGTTAAGCCCTCCTTTGTTCGCAATGGAAAAAGTGTTTTATAAGTTAACAGAGAATAACAGGAACGATTATGAGCAACATCCCAACTGATTTACGCTATGCCGCTACGCACGAATGGGTTCGCCCTGAAGGTGACGGTGTTTTCACTGTAGGTATTTCTGAGCACGCACAAGGCTTACTTGGCGACATGGTTTTCGTTGATTTGCCAGATGTTGGCGACGCAGTAAGCACTGGCGACGACGTATGTGTTGCTGAATCGGTAAAAGCAGCGTCTGACGTTTACGCGCCAATTTCAGGTGAAATTGTAGCAATTAACGAAGACTTAGAAGATTCACCAGAACTAGTTAACTCTGACCCGTACGGCGACGGTTGGCTATTCAAAATTAAAGCTGACGATGCGGCCGAAGTAGAAGGTCTACTAGACGCTGAAGGCTACGAAAACAGCATCGACGAAGAGTAATTCGTTACGCAGTTTTAAAAGAACCATAATTTAAAAAAAGGGGCATGAAGATAATTCAGCCCCTTTTTAACTTAAAGATTTAACGCGCCCTTGCGGCAACCATTACGAGTGCTTAACAACGTTATGTCGAATACTTCCCCTACATTGGCTCAACTAGAGCAAAAAGATACATTTATCCGCCGTCACATTGGCCCGGGTAAAGGCGAAATTGAAGAAATGCTGTCTGCTATTGGTGCAAGCTCACTAGACGATTTAATTGAGCAAACTGTACCGGCAGGTATTGCGCTACCAGAGCCACTAAAATGTGGTGAAGGGGCGACAGAAGTTGAAGCATTAAGTGAACTTAAAGCCGTTGCACAAAAGAACAAAATTAACCGTTCTTTCATTGGTATGGGTTACTACGATACCCACGTACCAAACGTTATTCTTCGCAACGTGCTAGAAAATCCAGGTTGGTACACAGCGTACACGCCTTACCAGCCAGAAATTGCCCAAGGTCGTTTGGAAGCCATTCTTAACTTCCAACAAGTGACCATCGACCTAACTGGCCTAGAGCTAGCATCTGCGTCATTACTTGATGAAGGTACAGCGGCAGCAGAAGCCATGGGCCTTGCTAAGCGCGTATCTAAGAACAAAAAAGCCAATGCGTTCTTCATTGCAAACGACGTTCACCCGCAAACGGTTGACGTGGTAGAAACTCGCGCTGAAATGTTCGGTTTTGAAATCATCAAAGGTGCGGCAGAAGAAGCAGCAGAACACGACGTATTCGGTGCGCTACTTCAATATCCAACCTCTACCGGTGAAGTAAAAGACATCAGCGACATCATTGCAGCAGTACAAGCGAAAAAAGGCATTGTGGCAGTAGCCGCAGACCTTATGAGCTTGGTAATGCTTAAGTCGCCTGGCGAGCTAGGTGCAGACGTTGCACTTGGTAGTGCACAGCGCTTTGGTGTACCTATGGGTTACGGTGGCCCACACGCGGCATTCTTTGCTACACGCGACAGCTACAAGCGTTCACTACCTGGCCGTATTATTGGTGTGAGTAAAGACACCCGTGGTCGCCCAGCACTTCGCATGGCGCTACAAACTCGTGAACAACACATTCGCCGCGAAAAAGCGAACTCGAACATTTGTACAGCGCAGGTGCTGCTAGCCAACATGGCAAGCTTCTACGCGGTATACCACGGCCCACAAGGCCTTAAAACTATAGCTGAGCGTATTCACCGCTTCGCCGACATTCTTGCTACTGGTTTAAACCAGAAAGGTGTAGCTCTAAAGCACAGCACGTACTTCGACACGCTAACCGTAATGGTAGACAACAAAGAAGACGTACTAGCAAAAGCCTACGCAAAAGGCATGAACCTACGTGCTGACCTTGAAGGTGCGGTAGGTGTGTCGCTAGACGAAACCACCACACGTGAAGACATTGTTGCGCTATTCGACGTACTGCTTGGTGAAGAGCACGGCTTAACAGTGGAAGGTCTGGATGCAGAAGTAACCACGCAAGACGTAAAATCTATTCCTGAAGGTTTAGTACGTACAAGCGACTTCCTAACGCACGAAGTGTTTAACAAGTATCACTCTGAAACAGAGATGCTTCGCTACATCAAAAGCCTTGAAAACAAAGACTTGGCGCTTAACCACTCAATGATTTCATTGGGGTCGTGCACCATGAAGCTAAACGCAACGGCTGAAATGATCCCAGTAACATGGGCTGAATTCGGTCAGCTTCACCCGTTTGCGCCACTAGACCAAGCAGCGGGCTATCAAGAAATGATTGCCGAGCTTAGCGAGTGGTTAATTAACGTAACCGGCTACGACGCGCTTTCAATGCAGCCTAACTCAGGTGCTCAAGGTGAATACGCAGGCCTATTGGCTATTCAGCGCTACCACGAAAGCCGTGGCGAAGGTCACAGAAACGTGTGCTTAATTCCAAGCTCTGCCCACGGTACTAACCCTGCGTCTGCGCAAATGGTTAGCCTTAAAGTGGTAGTAGTAGCGTGTGATAGCAAAGGTAACGTAGACCTTAACGACCTTCGCAAGAAAGCGGAAGAAGTGGGTGACAACCTATCGTGTGCCATGATCACGTACCCGTCTACCCACGGTGTATATGAAGAAACCGTGCGCGAGATTTGTGACATTGTTCACCAACACGGCGGTCAGGTTTACATGGACGGCGCGAACATGAACGCGCAGGTGGGCATTACGTCACCTGGCTTCATTGGTTCAGACGTGTCGCACCTTAACCTACACAAAACCTTCTGTATTCCACACGGTGGTGGCGGCCCAGGTATGGGACCAATTGGTGTTAAGTCGCACCTTGCGCCATTCCTGCCAAACCACACGGTTGTTAACGTAGAAACGGCAGGCAAAGACTGTGGTGCGGTATCGGCAGCGCCATGGGGCAGTGCGTCAATTCTGCCTATTAGCTACATGTACATCAAAATGATGGGTAGCGCTGGCCTTCGCCGTGCAACCGAAGTAGCTATTCTTAACGCTAACTATGTGGCTAAGAAGTTAGAAGGGCACTTCCCAGTGCTTTACAAAGGCAACAATGGCCGCGTAGCACACGAATGTATTATTGACCTTCGCCCGCTTAAAGAAGCAAGCGGTGTGACCGAGCTAGATATCGCGAAGCGCCTAAACGACTACGGTTTCCATGCGCCAACCATGAGCTTCCCAGTAGCGGGTACGCTTATGATTGAGCCAACCGAGTCGGAAGCGAAGTACGAACTAGACCGTTTCATTAATGCCATGGTGAGCATTCGTCAAGAAATTGCGAAAGTGGAAAGCGGTGAGTGGGATGCCACTGACAACCCGCTACACAATGCACCGCACACACTAGCTGACATCTGTGACAGCGACTGGAACCGCAGCTACGACCGCATGCTAGCGGCGTACCCAGCACCAGAAGTACACAGAAACAAGTTCTGGCCAACGGTTAACCGTATTGATGATGTGTACGGCGACCGAAACCTGATTTGTTCTTGCCCTAGCATTGAGAGCTATGTTGAGGAGTAGGGTGGCGACTAACAGCAATTAAAATTGTGAACGCGACAATTAAGTTTGTGAATGCAATTAAGATTGTGAATACCTAAATCAGACAAAGGCGAGCCAGAATTGGTTCGCCTTTTTTATTTAGCACTGCTAATTGGGCGATATTATATTTGTACTGATGTGGGCATAGTACTGGTAGTTTTCGGTTGACATCGTTCACTCTAGATTGGATGTGTTATTGAATATGGGTATAAAAATTTTTCGAGCGGTGGTTATTCGGATTGGCTTTGTTCTCGAGTATAAAAAGGCAAGGAGTGGAGCTTATAGATTATGTGGAAGTTGCTACACTAAATAACTTCACTTAGATTTTTATGTATGTTGCGATAATTCAAGCTCAACTAATTATCAATAGTGTTCTTAAGTAGTTTTCATAAAGCCTGAGAGAAGCGGTGGTTAACGAGAATAGCCATTGTAGTCCGATTCAGACAAAAATGATGGTGACTTGCCGCCTGCAAAGCATCAATCCTTACCACTACCTCGTGGATGTCTTGCAGCGTGTGGCATTGCATCCGGCCAGGGATGTGCTAGACCTCACTCCCAGAGTGTGAAAAGATAAGTTTGCTGATACGCCACTCACATCCGATGTACAACAACACCGAAATCAAGCGCGAATATGAATATCAACGACCTCACTTTGGAACAGCTGTACCAGTTCAATGACATGGTCTGTCAACTCATTGACCAAATACGCGCCCAACAAGAGCGAGAAGCCATCGCGCATATTCGACCCGGTATGAAAGTGACTATCGAAGGACCTGATGGGCCAATCTTCGGGATTGCCCTGAAACTTAACCGCAAAACCATTATCGTAGCATCTGAAAATGGACAACATCAGTACAAGGTAGCCGCAGGATTGGTGAAACCTGTCAACGATCTGAATTAGATTGCTAACGATCTATATTGATCGCTTACGCTTTAAAGATGAGTTTTGGCTTTCATCTGAGCTCATTAATAAACCTTGCAGCGTTAACTTGTTAATTCTAATTTTAAATATTAGAGTAATAGCGCGTAACCAAATTTAAAGACATTACGTCTACCATGTAAACGGATACTTACGAATGTACTACTCACAGGCGAACATCTACACTAAACTCCTTTTTCTCGCAACTCTAATTTGGTTATGTAGCGCCTGTACGGACAACGAGCAAATCGAAATAGAGCGACGCCTAGAAGATCAGAAAAAACAACTAGAATTTGAATTATTTAAACAAAAAGAGATAGTTGCGGACTATGAACAGCGGATCCAGAAAAAAGCAGAGGAGTTATTTGGTGGTGGCCTATCTGATTCAATACAAGGGCTAGAGAAGGATCAGGAAGAAGGTATTAGACTTTTGGAAGAACTGTTCTCAGAAAGAGAATATTCACTTAATATTGCTTTTGAAAAAATCCGTAATTTAGAAGAAATAACTGACAAAAACAGTGTTGAAATTACGGGAATAAAAAAACAACTAACTGAATCTAATGAAAAAATCAAGAATCTGTATGCTCAGGTAGTTGAGTTAAAGAAAGAAAATCTGAAGGTAAGGAAGGCGCTAAGGGCGCTTGAAAAAAAGCAAGCGGAAAACCTTAAAAAACAACAAGAAATCGACGATTGGCGAAAAGCTATTAGGGAAAGTGATGATGATGGATGGAATGAATAGTGTAAATAAATTAACACCATTGTTGTGTGTTTTACTATTTCTCAGTGGTTGTAATACTACGAATAAAAATGCAAGGCTGGTGTCCGAATGCCAAAAGATAGGATTCGTTAAGCGTACGAGCTGTCCTATAACTGAGGTTCCCAAGCTAAAGTTTGTTGGAGTCGATACCAATAGCAGCGTCCTCGCTGGTGAAAAACTTGATGTTTTTATACAAGCCGAAATTGAAGGTGATTTGAGCCTTGTGGAAAATCTCTTATTAAAAATAAAGTTTTTCAACGTTGACAAAAAACAGCTGGGTACCCGTCAAAAAATATTACCTGTTCAAGGTAGGTTCATTAGATTAACTGAGTCCATTACAATCCCGTCTTCTGCATCTTCAGGTGAATATTTAGTTGAGGTTGAAACAACATTAATTAGTGACCTTAAAGTAACTGAAAGAAAGTTCAACATTACCCAACCGTAAGGACTTTTAAGTGCAACCGGTGACCCTCAGAATAGCTGTAACTGGCTTACTTTTGACAGGGCTAATTGTCTTGCCTGCAATATTGATTACCTCAATGTTGAATAGTGAGAAATTAGGTGAATCACAGTATTACTCAGATGTGTTGGAGGATGTATTTTGCCTTGAAAAAAGATGTTTATCTAAAGCAAAACGTTGTGATCCTGAAACGTCAGCTGGCTGTCACGAAAAACTAGCGAATGCAGAGGGGAAGAACAGAGGGTTTTATTGGTTCAATGTTCCTGAACAAAGTGCGGCAGGATTTTATGCCGGAGCAGGTTATAACAGCAAAGTCATTTTTTCGCAAAAATTTAGCTGTGAATACGGGTTTGTCGCTAACCTCGCTGATTTTGAGTCTGCTTTCGGTGTTACTGTTGAAGAGTTCTCGCAGAATACAGTCCAGTATAAAGACAATCTGGATGACTCAGGACATTTCCAAATAACTGATATTAAAGGAACCTTGCTTAATATCTCACACAGGAATAGTAACAACTCTGAAAATAAATCCTCCCTGAGTTTGAGTGATATTAAAGTCAATAATAAACGCTTTTCCCATGTCATTCTGTTTGGCCCTGCCAGTAGTGATGGCAACAATATTCATCTTGGCATTACCTCTCCTCCTTCTGAACTGAAGATTTTTCGAAACCAAAACTATTTTTTCCTCGCAGCTAATTTACAAAGTGATGCATTTCAGCGCCTGCGCCGGGGAGACTCAAGTGGTTCTCCTGTATACCTTGGTAATGATGTCGTTGAGATACAGCTTAACCACTTGGGCGAATCCAATAAGTGCGAGGTTAATGTTACTGCACTTTCTTATCCTCCAAAAGAGGAGACTGAAATAGCCAGAAATAAAGCCACTTTTATAGTGCTAGGGCAGATTAGAAATGCTTTTGGTTTAACTAGAGAAATATTTCATCCTAAGGAAAAGTTCATCAAGTTTGCAAAACTTGCTACTCGACCTGAAGAACTAAGGTTTTTCAAGACACTTAGTCAGGAGAGGTTAATTACCAAAACTCCTGAACCATCAGCGCAATTAGAATATATTAAAACACTAACAAAAGAAGCTCTGGAATGCACATCATCAGACAAACCATGCCGAAAAGAATGGCAAGGGGCTGACTCTTTTCTGGATGAATACCTCGGACTCGCAAAACAAATCGTAACTAGTCCAGTTGGCAAAAAAATCACCATGGAGATTAATCGGTATAACAGCCGCCTATATAATACCGGTGTTTATTTAAGCAAATCTAATGAAAGAGATTTTACTTTTCTCCTAAATAACGAAAAGTTAACTTTGGAAGATGTGGCAGTTCAAAGCTGCCAGCGCCAGCACTGCTTTAATCGGGCAATGGGCAAGGTGGCCAAAGTAAGAGAGCCGACACTGGATGTACAGGCAAACTTATCACTCGTGGACTTTTATACCGTTTACGACAACAGTTACTTTGATGCAAGTCATTTGCTGCGTTATGAATTCTCACGCTTACCAGAAGAGGGCGACTTCGCATACATTCTGGGACAACGTACAAAAGCAAACATATCATTCTTAAAACAAGGCGCTTCAAACTACCGGCACTGCAGTATACCTGAAAGACGAAAGTCGGAATCTAATCAAATCATTAGTGTTTTCGACGCAATACACTGGTGCGGATTAGAAAATGAACGTCGTAATTCAGTGAGGTTAAGAGTAGAACTTCCCCCTTTATTGTGTGAGTCTCCGAATGACTGCGATATATACAAATACGCTGCCAAACTGCCAATTAAAAGCGACAAAAGCAGCGGACTCAAATGGTCTGTCTATGAGCCTCGAGCGCGGTTTATTGCAATTAATGACACACAGTCACGCTCCGAAGAACTGCAAGACTCTGACCTTGAGCAGGTCACTTTCTCAGAGCCAAAAAGCCCACCCGATATCTATGTTAACGGTGAAAATGGGAGGATCAAGATATTTGACGCTATCACTGGTATTAATAGTTATGGGGAGCGCTTGGGTCTGAGTAACCTAACAGGAGCCAACAGTAATTTTATTAACCACCTTGCATCTTACACTGAGCAGGATGAACTCAACTTGGCCTTTGATTATGAGATGCAGGACTTGGTCAACGAGTTTGTTGAAAAACAAACTTTAAATTGGGTGGGGCAAGAGTCAACCAACCAAGCTTTCAAATATTACTTTGGAAAATCTGCTCAACACAGTTCCTCTAGTTTGAGCGTGTCTATAATGGAGGCGAAGTCGGGTCGAATACTTGCTTCAGCGGATAGTAATAGTCTTTTTGCAAAAGATGTGCAGACTAGTGGTGATGTTGCTTATCTGGAGAGGTTAATACCAGAGAAAAGCAACCTGAGATGGTTAAACCACTATCACAATGCTACTTTTTGGGATGCGCCAGGATCAGTGTTTAAAATAGTGACAGCACTATCTTTAGAAAAAGTGAAAGCGCAATGCAGCGTTCCACAAAAGGTTTGTCCGCTATCGAAAAATAAAGAACTATTTCTTAACTCTGTCGGAGAAATTACTCAAAACAATGCTGACACTCTTAACAGAATGTTGAGAGGCGATGCCAATGGCTACTATTTCAATAAAAACTCTTGTCACTATCCCGATTTCGATTTCGGAAAAGGCGTAAAGTCCAGCTACAACAGAAATAACGGTATCTATGGGCAACAGGTACATAATTATTCGACCAATCGCCGTACCTGCGTAAAACCTCTAGATAGTAAAGGTCAGCTTCCGATTGGCGACCACTGGTTAACTGTGAATTTGAATCGTTCAGTAAACACTTGGTTTGCATGGACTCATGAAATGATCACGCCGGCGACGTTTGAACAGGGTGTGAATCACAGAACACATCAACATAAGGATCTCCTGGCGCTGAATGCTTCATCACAAATCATGCAGAAAATTATTCCTGCTGCCAACGTAATATATCAAATGGGCTTTGACAAATCTCGGAATCTCATCACAGGAGAGGCGGTAATAAATCCTGAAGGCGCAGGTAATTCGCCAAAATCCTGGATACTAAGCCCGGTCACTGTGAAGTTTCAAGATGTTAGTGACAGAGCAGCGCTTAGACGTTTCTCGGTAGGATTGACGGGAACATCAATGACTCCTTTACATATTGCAGCAATAAGTGCTTCATTGGTTAACAATAAAGTAACCTATCCCAGTTTAATAAACTCCCCAATACAACTGGAAAACCTCAACACCAATGATAGGCAAAATACCAACGAGGTATCCCCAGAGAGCGTGAATATCAATAGTGAAAAGCGTGATTTCTTTCAAGACATCAACACAAATTCAATTATTCAGGGTATGTATTACGCGGCTAATGGTTCAAATGGCAGTACTTATACCAAAACCTTTCAAAAAGGATTTGAATGTGCCCAACAGCGATGCATTTGTATGTATGCGAAAACAGGTACTGCACCGCTTGACTCTGGAGCAATTGACTCTCAAAACAGTTGGATAACAGGCTGGTTCTTTAAAAACGAAAAAAATGAAGAAGGAAACGGTTTCAGGCAATGCCCAATGAACAGTGAAAGTTTTCAAGCCATTAAAGCGACAGTATATAGTTTTGGTTGCGCGGCGAAACGTGTCGCAATCAATTACACTGGTGCAACTGGCTGTGGAGTTGTCATTAAAAATATCGTGAAAGCCGGATTGGAGCGGGAAATATGGTAAACCGCATCACCTTGCTGTTGAGCATTTTTGTAACGCTGTTATCAGCAATAGTGCTGTCCGGTTATACAAGCTTTAATTCTTTCTATTTTTGTACGTCTGCGGATATAAGTAAGTGTTGGAATCAACTAGAGATTCCATCAAACCCTCAAGACAAAGTTGCGCAATCGAAAGCTCATCTTGTAGACTACTTCAGAAGTCTATCCTACACCCCTGTGTACATAGAAAAAACCATAGGTACAAACCCTGTGGTTTTTGGAGCTAAGAACCTAAAGGCGTTCGGAGCAGAAGAGCAGGTTTTCAGTGTCAGAACTGAAGGTGACAAGAAGTTCGTTAAAAACCTCAGCCAATCAGCCTCCGTGCCAATTAATATCTCCGGCGTGACCTACTACCCTCGCCAACACTTCCTCAAAAGTAACGACTCTATAATGATAGATGATGTCCATTTGAAATGGCTCCAATCAGGCCCGGAGAAAGGAGATCTTTTTGTAAGTGATGGGAAATATCAGAACCACTATCGTATTGACGATACACAGATCATTGGTTATCGAAACCTTGAAAACTCCGATGAGTTGACATTTAGCTCATTAAATTTTCGCGAATTAACTAAGCTGCCGATAACTGCATTTCGCCAACCGAATGCTTGTCGTAGTTCTGTTAGAGATTATTTACCATTTTTCAATGACAAAACCATCAATATTGGCGGGATGGGCTTTTGTAGGAATCAAGTTCCAATACAAAATATTGCCAAAAATAGCTTTTGGATCAAACGCATTGATGACGTCAGGCTGGAGTTTAAAGCCAACAAATACAAGCCGTACATTTATAACAGACACGTAGTAGTGGTGGATTCTGACAATTTCCCCAAAATACTCAGGCATAGCGAACTAGAACTCACGCAGGCATTAGATGGTCGCAACAGCTTTACTCTGGATGTTGGCTATACCGATTATTTGGTCTCTGTTGGTGATTCCCAACTAAAGTTTCAAATATTGAGAAACTCTATCAAAGAGGCTGCCACTAACACTGAAAACCATACTCCGACTAAGGTGAAACCTTTAGTTGATTTTGGTGTTCCCGGGTTAATCGCGGGGTTAGCATTGCTGATTTATTGTCAATTTGTCTCGTCGCCGACAATCGATGTGACGTTTAACGCTAATTATTACGAAATCAACTTGTTTTCCATAATCACGAATGCATTTCAATCACTTGGGTTGACTACCTGGAGTTATTTGAGGTTTATTATAATCCTTTCCATTCCTCTGTTGCTCTTTAGTGTATGGGGCATCAGTAGTGTTGCGATTTTCTGCATATTCGTGATGGGTATACTCACTTGGGAAATCAGAAAAACTAAACATCAATTTACTTTCTATTTGTTCATTTCGCTTCTTGTTTTAGTTTTAGTGGGCATAGAATACGGGCTCGGATTGAGCTTTTCACCAAACCGCTTTTCTGGAACCATACCAGAAACTGAATCCTGGTACTCAATGAGCAAATATTTTGCTGACTTTTCAAGGCAATTGATGGTGATTACCGTGTTGTTAACTTTCTGGTTGCTTGCAGTATTAACCAGAGTGCAATTGTCCGTTGCCTATGAGCCCAACCAGCCAGTGACTATTCGTTGGCAAGCATTGTCCTTCATGTTGGTCCCCAACTGCATAGCCCTACCCATTAGTCGGATTAAGTTATTTAGGTGGATGGGAAAGGTGAAACCCTTTTGCTGGTTTAAGTTGGTCGGTGAAAGTTCAAGATTTGCTGAAAGTCGATTAGTCTTTGGCACTGTACTTCATGGACTCTTCTGGTTTTTCGTTGTAGCAGTGCAGGCTGTTGCCGGGACTGAAACAGGAGTCGCGGGTTTGTTTCAGCCCAATGAGTTCGTTAAATTGTTGTTATGTTTTGCAACTGCAATTACTATTTTCCCGCTAGCTAACCGGGTAACGGATACCATTCGCCATGAGATACAAAATAATAATAACCAGTTAACACTTTCTATAGTTGCTTATTACATCCGTGTGCGGTTTTCCACTACTATCTTGCACGCCTTCATAGCAGCATTTGGAGTTGCACTGTTGGTTTGGGTTAACCACGATTTTTCCTACCTGCTCATTTTTTTCATGTGGGCGGCATTGATTGTTTTGTATCTCCTCCTCGTCGCTGTCGGATTTAAAATTAACCACAGTTGGGGCTTTTTGCGAAACGCACTGACCAGCTTCGAGTCAAAGAAAGCACCGGATGATATTGTTTTTTATCGCTCTTTTATGCAGATCACTTTACGTGTTGCCTTTGTCCTGGTATTCACTGTTTTATTTTACTTACTAATTCGATGGCTTTTTCTCAACATCGAGCTGGTGGATTCTTATCAAAACCGAATTGATGCTTGGCAATCTCCTTACTCTAACAGTCAGTCTTCTTTCCAAACCAAGCAGGCTTTTAATTTGAGAAAAGACTGGCTCAGAGAGGTAAAACTCTATGCAGTACCTGAAATTGATGACGATTTTGCAGTATCTGGCTGGATGAGCAGTATGTCTCAATTACCCAAAAACACGTTACTTGTGGCCACCATGGGGGTATTGCTGTTCCTGATATTGGTTGCATCAAGGAGCATATTACTTAACGGTACGGTATACAGAAGAGATATTCCATCCTTTTCTCAGGAAGGGTTTATTTTTGCAGGTCTCAGTATTTTACTGATACACGTAATGATTTCCCTCTCTAATAATTACAATTTGCTACCGATTATGGGGCAACCTTACCCATTAGTGGGGAGACAGGGTAGCTTTATCACACTCTTTGTCTTGCCGTTTTTTATGGTGGTGACTCTTTTACCGGATAACGGAGAGCATTAATGTTACCAAACGACTTATTGGTTAAAGATGAACTTAAGAAACTTGCAAAGGAGCGCGAAGGTTTTTATTTTCTGGCCCCTACCCATAAATGTTCGGAGTTTCAGCGCGTTGTTGGCGAGCCCAATTTTACGCTAATAGGACTAGACAACCTTCGAGGTTACTATTTTTTGAATCAGGCGAATGGCGGTAGGGAAAGTGTAAATATTAAAGGTTATCTACAAAATGGTACACATTACGATTTGATTTTACCTTTAGAAGATAACCGTCTTAATTTTGTCTTATCTCCGCAAACGAATAAAAACAATAAAAAATTTATTGACGAAGGTTTGCCTTGTTTGTTTTCTGAACTATGCGAGCTTAACTGCAAGCTATCTCGCTCGAGTTTAGCTGTCAGGTTGCAATCATCAAGGACTGATATTGAATTTATCATTAGCCGTAAAACCAGTGGTTTTAGTATCCATTTTTTCTTGCGAGGTGAATATGGAGGCCATAAGCGATTTTTAGAGTTTTCAGTGCGATCTGATATTGCGACTCAAGTAGAAGTTAGCGTCAATGCAGAAAAAAACAAAGTTTTTGCACTTGAAAATGAAAGAATAACACCTTTTGAAGATTTTAAACGCGTCTCTGTATACCCTGTTCACAGGGTCAGTGAAAATCATATTCAAATTGTAGGCAAAAAAATAATCCGTGATTTTAACGACGACTATAGTGATCTGTCGAAAAGTTGCTTTTCTGAAATTGTACCAAACGATGAGTTTACCGAATTAGGAGCGTTTACTTCTTTCAGGGACTGGATCTGTGATGAAAATGGTTTTTCATCTCTCGTATATTATGTTCCTGAGAATACAATGTTAAGTTTGGGGAGAGAAATAAGTATTGCTGACACTACAAAATATCACCCTGACGAAATGAGTAGTTTTTCTCAGGACCTTATTTGGGGCAATGTCTTGATTTCGGAGAATTAGGAAATACAACGAATGGGATATAATTATCAGCGACTGGTGTGGTGTTTATGTTTTTTGCAGATGTTGTGTGCAAATGCCATCGCAAATGATTTCCGAGTCGGCAAAAGCAAGCTCTCTCTAATCATAGTAGATTCCCACAGAGGATGTAATAGCTCAAATGGGGAATTGCGATGTCTCGAATACCGCTCAGAATCATTTAGTAAGGCACTAGAGTTTGCGAAAATACAAGCTCAGCAGTCATCCTCTAACAGGCATATGTTTTTTATTGGTTCCGGAGCCAACGATAACACAAGTTACGCCTTGTTTGCTGACAAGGCTAAAGCCTGTTTCAAAGGAGGGCTATGTTCGGCTGAAAGTCACTTTGGTGATTACTCATTTAGCAGCATCAAAAAACAAAGTAACAATGCCAAACTCGACTGGTTTAGCGAAAAATCCTTTGAGTTTTTTTTCGCAAAAGTCGATGTGAAAACTTCCTACTCTCAAATATTTCCTGCTGTTTTGTATCAGCCTAGCTACAGATTGGAAACATTGCGCTTCAAGCAAACGCTCAATGATTACACGGTCACTTCAAGAACATCAGTGACAAAAGAAAATCAAGTTTACTTAAACTCTCAATTGCAGCAATTGCTTCCGATTATGCTTCAGGCAAGCATGAAAAGTGATCTTTTAGAAGCTTCCACACTGCTTGAGTTTGATGTTTATCTGGTTACCGATGATGATAAAAACTATATACCCGCAAGCGATACGCCATTATATATCTTGAATGAGTTAGAAGAGTTTGAATTTAATGCCGCGGCTCAAAAAGTGACAAACAGTTACAATAACAATGCTTCTAGACCAGAACTTAGCGAAGAACTAAAAAAGAACACAGCGAGGATTTATAAATGGGTATTCAGCCGAGCTGTTGTGTTTGCCACGAATGAACAACCTCGATTATCGACTAATGAGCCCTTCAAGACATTTGAGATACCTCATGTTGCTCCTCATTATGAAGCAGGGCGATTTAAGATCGCAAAAGTTTGGCAAGAATGTCAGCGCAAGGGTAGAGATAGCACTGAAGTGGTATGCTCGATTTCGGATGAACAGATTAATAAACTGAAAGAAAATGGTGAAGCAGAGGTTTACTACGAAACCAAACACAAGAGAAAAGGGTTAAAGAAAGCAGTTGGGACATTTAAGGTTCATATAGAAGGGGTTTCTTCAACCAGCATGCATTTTCCACCTAACAAACGCCCATACATTCCCATACCTCAGGGTAGCATTATGGGAAATAACATCCGATTAAGCAGCCCGGATGGTCAATACAACGAAGAGTGCATGATGCAGAATGGACACTGCGTCTTACCTTGGGCAATGCCCCTCACAAATGGCAACTACGCATTGCAGACCATGGATAAAACAATGAATCTTTACAAAAATCGAAATGACGTACGTGTCTCTCTATTAACCTGGCATGAAAATCGATTTTTTGGTTCTGAACTGGATAGTTACGGAAACTTACCTGTCACTGTTAATTCTAATACAAAAAAAGTGTGCAATCGATATGGTGAAGAAGTTTACAACTTTATTATTCCCATTGCTAATGGCCGTTACTTTCTTAAAGACAATTGTGAGAATGCACAGACCTATTCGATCATCGATATAAAGCTAAACACTTTTCAGCGATATCAAATTGTGTTCATTACTATTCTGCTTACCATTATCTTAATAGTGCTCATCCGAAAGTTATTATTTTCAAATTCAAAAGTGGCTCTCCGCCAACTTGCCTTAGCAACCCAGATGCCCAGGATTACTGAGATTGAATGATGAGAGCAAGGAATATTACGCCATTAACCTATTTAGTAACATGTGCTTTGCTTAGTATTATCTCTTGTCACCAAACTGTTATGTCAGCTGTGGTTTCCAAAATCACCATAGTGCAGTTTTACCATCACTTTTTCATCGCAAAGCAAGAGAATGGGGAAAAAGTGTGAAAACCAGAGACGATAGATTTACTTCTATTCCCAAAAAATACCTGCGCGATAGTGTTGGTAGTTATAAAGCTACAAAGGGGGGGGGCTCATCTGAGCATGAATACGGTTTGCCTGACAGCATTTTTATAACCGACGTTTTGCCATCAAATAATGAAAACTTACCAACTGTTTACAATAATTCAGGAAAAGTAGCTGCACCCAGAGGTCATAACTCAACAGACAGCGGAGAACCAGATGCGAAAGACACAACAGCAAACAAAAAGCAATTAACCAATGTTCAGAGTACAGTGCTGAGTCAAACGTCAACATGTCCAATGGCTAAAAATATAGGTCCAGCCCCGCGTTCGCTTACTGACATACTAAACTCGCTCGTCATGGTCGGGATTTTGATAGTTTCTTTCGTGGTATTTCGACACTTAAGGGTTGCGCTGAAGGTGCAAATGCAACATGAACTTACTGCTCTGAGTCAGAAGCAAAATCCGTTACTAGATGGTGTATTACGACCCATACGCCTGAACTCCCCCTTAGCTTTTGACAATGACACAACTAGTTTTGAACAAGAAAATGGCGAGTTACAAAGGCGTTTGAATCTTATGGGGGAAAATTGTGTAGGGTCGATCGCACATCTGGAAAATGCTCAAAGTGAACTCGCAAATAACCACCACAAGAGATTCATAAAGAAAGCGAGATATCAAGAATTGACCGAGGCGATGACGAAGTTATTGGGTAACCTTTCTAGTTATTTGCGACCACGCCAAGCAAGAAATGGTTTTCTTGAGCTTGTTGTTAACACTTTCAACGAGCGACGATTACAGCAAATTAAACTCTTTATTACAGAAAATTTAAAGACTGAAAATCATTTGAGACAAATGTTAAGTGACAAAAAGACTGAGTCTGGACGTATCTCAGCCGAGCTTTCCCGGTTAAAGCACACCATTTTAGTTTTTTATTCGTCATTGTTGAAGATCGAGTATCGTCCATACAATATAAATCAATGTTGGTAGCAACTTGTTGAAGAAATATATAGGAGCTTCAAATGTTACAAGTTTATTGGTTACAAGGAATCCTCATGCTTTTGGTTGGTGGCCTCTGTATTGCTACTTTCAATGCGTTATTTTCTGGAAACAAAAAGGCTGAACGTCTGTTGGCGTCTGCAACTCAATTACCCCAAATAGAAGAGATCAAAAAATGAAGGAAAGAGATTTGGTGTACAAAGGCAAACGCCTTATTTGTCTCAGGGTGTTATGTGTGGCCGCGCTGTGTTGTTCAATTTATGTTGATGCTTCAATTGCCCTGCTCAACAGCGAACAGGAGAGTGGTAGTGATGAATATTCTGTTTCTCAACAACAGGAGCCTGATTCGAAAGAAAGCGAAAACCCAAGTTCGCAAAGTGAAGGACCTGAAAGTATAACTCCTGTTGAGTCTGCCACAGACAATGCTCAAAATATGCTTGAGCAAGAAAAAGCAGTACTCTCCAATACAACCCATTCCGAAAGGGCTAAGCATAACGTAGAAGAGTCATTATTGAATACTAATTTTCTTGGCTCATCTATTGTGATTGCATCGTTGCTCGCGTGGATTGTTATTCTTTTACTCAGAGCCAGGCGAAGAAACAGCCAGTCTGTCGCAATGGCTATTAGTAAAGGAGATGTCTCCGGAGAGCCTGATAAAGCAGATAAATCAACAACTAAACAACGTGATCAGGCTCGGTATACGGCAGACGATTTACAACACATTATCGAGATCCTTAAACCAGAGCTGGTATCCAGTGTCCTTGAAGCTGCAAACTCCAAAGAACCAGAAGAAAACTTACAGTTACAACAAGAAAGGCATAAATGCAAAAGGGTAGGCAATCAGTTAAAGGAAAAAAGTAAGGAATGTGAAGAACTTAAGTTAAAAAATGAACATATAACTAGGCAGTTAAATGAGGCTAAAGTAAAATGTAGTGATGCGGAAAAAGAAAAACGCATCCAAGCTCTAAAGAATGCAAATTCATCCAGACAATTCAAAAACTTACTGCTAAAAATCATTCATAATCTTTCCCTAGAAACTCCAGAAAATCAATTTCCTGATCTGCACTCCCTACAAATCAATTCTGATGATGTTGAAAGCCTTGAAAGCTTTTTTGACAAAGGACTAAAAACTCAAACCGATTTATCAGATCAGCTAGAAGCAAAGAAGAATGAGCTATCTAAAACAACAGACGAACTTAAACACCTCAAACAAATGATTGCCGGTGTTTATACTACTTTATTAAAAGAGAAACCTGCAGAAAATGATGAACCTGAAAGTCTGTTAGCCACAGTCAAATCTGAGTTTAGGGTCGTCACTATGGAATTAAAAAGCATGCGGGAAGAAACTGCAGCTATTAGAAATAATGTTCATACCAAGGTTGGTAACGGTTTGAATGAGAGTTTTACTCGATGTAGGGATGATTTGTTAACTGAACTGCATCAAACTGACCTCTTGCCCACGAAAGTAAAAGCCAATTTAACGAACGCATTACAAGAGCTGCGTACTGACCATGAGCTATCAAATTCAGAGCACCTTCGCTATTGGAAAGCCGCATTAAATCAAGCTGCTAAATACGTTTTCCACAATCCCTTTCTGCAATCTATGGAAACGCTTGGTTCTCGCTTTTTACATTTTTTCTATTTAGCGGCGAGTATTGCTGAAGCAAAAGGGCTTCAAATATCCGTGCCTGTAGAAACAGATGCAACAATAACCGCCAGCTCTATAGAGTACTCGGAGTTTAGGAAGCCAGTGGTTTATTATGATTTTGACGAAATTAAGCAGGAATATTTTAAAGAACACATTGTTAAACAAACCGCTGTCAATATGTTGCTGTTGAGGAATATGAGGGTGGCCCCAGAACTGTTGGTGGAAATCACTGATATTACTGACTGGCGGAGCCTTGACGCGTTTGTTTCAAAGTTTAGTGATGAAAGTGTTTCTTTTATTACAAAAATAAATCAAATTGGTTTTATATACACTGACGGTGACAGGGAAGCGACTAATGCCAGCGTTGAAAAAATTTAATTTGGAGTATCCGAAAAATAGTCTCACTCCGGTTCGGTGCCTGACCCTTTATATAATTGTATCTATTGATAAAAGGTTGGAGCCCTTATTGTCAGGCATGGCCCTGTGCATTAGCATTTACAGGAATGATGCTGACGATGCAGTCGGGCAAAGCGTTGTATTATCAGAAGCTATAAAGATGAAAGATACTGAAGTCATAGATGGTGTTGAAGACAATGGACATCTCGTCTCATTATTTCGTGAATTTCCTATTAAGATCCCGCTTTCTTGCACCCTTGAAATGGAGTTGACTGCCAATGAGTCCTTTATGTCGAACAAAAAAATGTTTTCTGTATGGTGTGAATATGCAGATTCACGCAAAACTGACGACAGCGACAAACATCCTTTTCATATGGCTTTTGATATTGAAACGGACGCTATTAAAACTATGAAAGAAAATAATATTAGCGAAAAATTATTAAAAATTGCGCAAAACAAATTAAACGAAGAACCCGTAGATAATCCCCCCCTTGGCTCTCAGTATAAAAATCAGAAGCTTGGCAATAAGATTACCCTTTTTTCTAAAGACACTTTCATTGATCTGACATCGGAACTTGAGGCTTTTTGTCAGGTAATACGGGATTCCAAAGCCAGGGTATCCGTTGTGGATAATGATGGCCAGGATGGGGAAGGCAAACTGGCCGTCATTTCTTCAGAAACAGAGGATGTTGAAGGTTTAAATAAGGAGCAAAAGCAGTTTATAACTCGCAGCCATAAGAGCTTCTTAGATGACCTAGAACGAAACTTCAAAGCCATCGGCATTAATATGCAACCTACTAGTCAGGACAGATAGTTTTCATGGATAAAACGCAATATTTCAAATTTGAATTTACTAATATCAAGAGCCGTGGTTTATACATAGGCCCTCCAATTGTGTCTGATTCTGTTAATTTGATGTCCTCCTTTAGGCAAAAAATAATGTGGCTGGAAAACCTCACTGTTGAAGGAAATCATATTAAACCGGGTACTGTGTTTAGCGGTGATTATCAGGCGCATGAGTTACGCTTTGAACAGAATGGCAACACTATTCGCTTTAAAATAAATTTGGCAGTATTGACTTGGCCAGATGTAAACAGCGGCGCGCAACTTGGTATTCCTAGTGAAATGGAGTTTGAAGAAGAGTACTGCTGGCCATTAGGTCAGGATTCCAATGTTAGTAGGTTGAATATCAGACAACAACCCCGCAAACGAGGTGATATTCAGGGTAGCTACCTAGAAGTTGATGTGAATATTCATGAAAACAATCTGTCAGACTTTGTGATCCCAGTAGAGGAAATTGAGTCTAATGAGTTCAATCATTATCTGGCTCATGATCTTTCTCGTATTAAGAAATTTGTAGGATTGTCCAGGAATAATCATGTTCTTGATCTATCGAAGTTTTTCCGCCTATCACCTGAGTATGCTCGTATTAGAGAAAAACGCCAGGGAAATGTATTAGGGTTGATCGAATCCTTTATTGCCCCCGATGATAAAGCGATTTTGATATCTGTTAGACGCATTGACTCGCTGATTTTGTGTCTTGATATTGGCACCTGTAGTATGACAGTCCAATTGGCAGAACGAGATCTGGATGACAGAGCAAAACCCCTGTCTTTGGTCAATTGTTCTCCAAATCATGATGCTCTCGAAGACGATTTTGCACAGGTACCTGTAAAGCTGATGCCTTTTAAATTTGATGGTGGCCAGGATTCTGGAAGCATGTTTCCGGTTATTAGTAAAAAAGCAATGGATATCATAAAAAATGATGTTGCTGAATGGGTGGAAGTCTGTGACCCGCACATAATAAGAGAAGAAAAGCAATCTCTTGTTCTGACTAATATCAAAAACTATTTTCGGGTGGGGCTGCGCAATGAGTTCAATATACGAAGAGCTAAAGTTGACTATAGGATCCCAGAAAAAAACAAGGAATTTTTATCTCAAAAAATCAAGGACGAATTGCAATTAGCTGAAGGCAAGCCCGTTATTGATCGGGATAATATTAAAGGCGATGTGCTGGCTCACCAGGCATATAAAGCCCTGCTGCAACTGCAATCTGATTCTCAGCTAAATGATATTGCTTCGGTGTTAAACCCCCAAAAATCTGTTGAAAAGAGTCGTGAAGGTTTGAATACCCAATGTGGTCATCATAGTTTGCAAGAGATAGTGCATCAACGAAATCGTGTAACGGATATTTTGTTTGCAGTACCTAATGGTTACATTTCAGGGGAAATGGCGCAGTTTTTCCATCAAGTCGCGGTTGATATTGTTGATAAATTCGATTTGATTAGCGTTGAACTTCCACCTGAATCTAAAGCACGAGATGAATTACTTCTGTCTGAATCAAAGGCGGTTTTACTTAATGAAGTGACAGCAGAAACTGCGTTTCTACAAAAGAAATTAGCAGAACAAGGTAGCAAATATGATACTCTTGTATTTGATATCGGGGCTGGTACGGCAGACATTACTCTTGCGCGAATTACTTCACCGTCCGCAGGTCGTTTACATGTGTCTGTTTTAAGTAATGGTTCTTCAGACCTGGCGGGTAATTTCTTCGATATTTTGGTAGCTGAAGCCATGTTTCAGTCTGCCATTAATCAGAAGCTAGATTACAGCGCTACAATTAGAGCAGCGTTTGATGCGGCCAATGAATTAGGCGAAAAAAAATTCACAAGCGGGGTACCTCTTCGATCTGATTTTTCCAACCTGATAGCGGATTATGTATTACTTTCCATCTTTGCCCGGCTGTTGAGTCAGAACTTTCCTCAGGAAGTCGGCAATATTAAGCTACAGCCCCGAACAACAGAGCACCCTAGCAGTACTCAGTATTACAACAGTGATCTGTCTTTGGGGTTATTCAATGAACTGACTGAAGAAAAATATAGAACTCTGACAGAAATTGATGGAATTACCGAGACGGATTTATCGGACCTGAGTCAAAAGCTGTTGAGCTACCGAAATTCACAAGTTGAATGCCTTTCTGGCGCAATTCAGCGATTTAATGCAAACCAACCTTTTGAAATCCAATCCTACAGCGTAACGGTTCGATACGCAGCAGCAAAAGCACATTTTGGTAAGTTTATAGTTGAGTATAATCCTCAGATGTGGAACGCCAAACAACTCCAAATGGAATTTTCACCCGCAGAAGTTACAAAAGCATTTACCAGTTACAGCGGATTGAAAGACTTTGAGCGCAGCAATTTAAGTGAAGCCATAAACAAGGTGGACGACAATACTAAGCTATTGTTCCGGGAAACAGAGAATAATAGTTTGGCTGGTAAAGAATCACCTATTGAGTATATCGTTAAAGGGTATTCAGGTGCAGAACTGGGTAACAACCAGGAATTGATGACATTACTCAAATCACTGGCAGAAGAACTCAAGAAAAATGGCAGAATTCTAAAAGAGAGCATTGACAAATTAGAGTTGGAAGAAGGCATACTTATACCCAATGATTTGCGCAGAAACTACGATATAAGCAAAATGTTGGACGTCAAGATCAAAATACCATTAGGCCGGGCTTCACTGAAAGATGTGAGAGAGAAGACACTGGAGGATTGGATTGATATTGTCGGTATCCGACAAATCGAGCAAATGATTGACAAAGTTAAAATCACCCTGAAAGAAACTGATGAAAAAGCTTTCCAACCAGAATGGATGATACTGACTGGACGAGGATCTAAATGGGGGCAGTTAAAAGAATCCCTGAGGGATTATTGTGCTCAAGAAAATATTAAGCCTTCAGGAGAGCTTGGCAGAGTCGATGAAAATTATGCTAAATATGCGGTAGTCAATGGTATGGGGTACCACAAATATTGGAGTCAGGTGGATGAAAAAGAAGGAAATGTCATCGAAAACGCAAAACTCATGACTCAGCCCTATTATTATGCCGTATTGAGGGCAGGGGGCAATTTCGTGCAATCCCTTAAACAACTCAAAGTACCTGATGGTGAAAAGTGGCACACTGAGAATTTTAGCAAAGGCGAGTTGGAAATTTTCACCACCTTTGAGTGTTTCAATTCCGAGGATGAAAGTGAAGAAACTTTTTATCACCGATGTGTAAAAAGTCGGGTTATGAAAAGGGTTGGCGAAGTCAATAAGACGGTAAGTATTGATATTTGTAAAGAATCTGATGGCAGCCTCACTATTTACTATCATGATAAAGATGTGTTTGAAGGCAGTCGAGACTTTCAGGTGGAACCCACAATGGCGTTAAGACTGGCACATTGGCCGAACTCATTTGGAATTAAATAATATGGCACATCCTTTAACAAAAAAGTTCCTGGATGAACAGATTGCAGCCCTGAGTACCAATGTTAAAAAAGGGCATACGCAAACGGTCAGGTTCAATCCGGGTAGGTTTCAACAAGAAACTGGCTACTCTCCTTATTTTTGCAAAGTGTTGTCTGAGGAGTTTTCTGACAAATTAGCAGTATTAGATAACCTGTGTTGTTCTAATCGAGCTGGAACTTGCCATTTTGGCGAACGCTGTGCGTTAAAAACAGTGATGTCAGATGACAATGATATGTGGTTGGGTATAGAACGAAAAGTCAAAGTGGCCCATCAATCAGAAATCAATGAAGTTGAGCTGGTAAAAGAGGACGTTATAAAGGTTGGAGATTTTTTTTATCTGAATACCCAAAAGCCCATTACTGATTTTGAAAAGATTGAGCGCATTGTAAAAGCCCGAAAGCCTGTTCAAATCAAATCTCAAGGAGAGGACAAAGACTAATGAGTGGTGTTAAAAAGAGTGATGTGTTGTCCGGGGTTAATTCCAGGAAAAATACCTTTTCAAAGGAACTCGCGAAGATTAAAAGTTTGCGTAAACTTCCCAAAAGCAAAATTAAGAAACTGCAACCTAAAATCAACCGGAAGCTTGTTGAGAAGTACTTTCCAAAACAAATAAAGGCCATCGATGATGAGCAAAAGCGCTTAGTCTCAGACGAAAGTGAGTTGCTGGTCCAGGCGAATAAACTTCAATCTGACGTCGATAGTATGTCTAAAGAACCAAAGACGTTACTTGGGAAACTTGAGGATATCCAGCGCAAAGTCGCTAATTCACAGTATTCTCACTATATGGATCGGGAATACCAGGAGTTGCGGCAGGTTGGGGTTAAGATTGACACTTGGTGCTCTAAGGTTCGCAACAGTGTTGAACAGTATGATCATGCCGTCAGACAACTTGAGTTAGTACCTGAGACCTATGAAAAACTCAGCGCACAATTAATTGAGTTGGATGAGAAGGCTGAAAAGCTTGAACAACAAGCATTGATTGACGAACAGTTAGAAGACTATCAACAGGGAGTGAGTGAACAGACCAAACTTTATGATTCTGAATTTGCCGCTAAAGCCAGTCCGGAGCTCCACAAGCAATTTCAAAAATTGCAAAAAAACATCATGACCACGAAAAAGCCGAATGACGCAAAACAAGGTCTCGTCGAGCTAACCGCTATCGTGGTGCAAGTAAGCAGCATTAAACAACGACTGGCGACAAAACAAAAAGAGCAGACTCAGTTATTAAAAAACATTCAAGCGGATTTCAATGATGCCAAAGTTGAAGATCCTTTATTACAAGAGTCTGTACACCTTGAGGCGTTTTACGAGACTTTTAACATAAAAAAAGTTGCAGAACTTAAAAAAATAACATCAAAAATTAATGCATTGATGAGCAGCCAAAACTTGTTCAACATAAATGAGGTCCAGGTGAAAATTGGTACATTGAGAAAAGACATCTTAAAGCAACTGAGTAGCGCACAAGATGATGCGAATAAGGCGTCGGAAATCATTGAAACTGCTTTGACAATCCGTGAAAAACTACTTGAGTCAGGCACCGTATCCGGTGATCAGGTTAACGTTTTCACTGATCAGATCTTGGAGAAAGGACTTAAAATAGAAACCCTCATGCCAAAAGGCGCATTTTTCGAAATTAGCCCCGATGGCAATCTCACATCCGACGTGGATCCAATAACTGGCGACTGTATTGGAGGTATGAAGGACATTTCCGATGCTCTTGCCGCGAATGGCATACCTTTGGTTCCCAAAAGTTACAGTCTGTCGGAGGAAGGTGGATTTGTGTCTGAAGCCTCAACAGAAAACCAACGCTCGAACAATTAACATGTTAGATAAAATTACTCGCTTTGCAAACCATGATGGAGAAGCACTTTTAAAGCCACGCACAAGGTACGAAGTGTATTTTTTCGAATTTGATAAAGCAGGATGCATTCAGTGCCCGCAACGGTTCATCACTAAAGGAACCGAGGTGGGGATTAATGAGAAAATAGCCGTCGTGTTTTACGCGGAAAACATCCCCCCCCCAACGCTAGAGAAAATTCAGGAAATCAGCGGTATTGAAATCGATTTTGTGTATCCTATGGCAGATAGTGAAGTAACTAAAGGTCAATATAGTGAGTGTCGCTTCTCTGTCACCTTTCAACGCTTTATTGCTGATTCAAAGGATTTACTTGATGTCACTATATCACCGTTTAGCGGTGGCTCACTTTACGAGGATTGTCTCGTGTCCAACAGTCAGATGACCAGCTTATTCTGGCCCGAAAATGACATCAAACAGGCATCGTCTGGCAGCGTGGCTTTTGCATTTAAACTTGCGTGGAAATACTTAGATTGCGAGATCCCCATTGAGTTGCACTATCGCTTTGAGCCTTCAATTGGTGAGTTGCCTCTGTGTTTTGACGTGCAATATGCCCATAACAACAAACAAAAAGAAATTAGCTTCAGGCCTGTAAGCCGCAATATGTTTTCGGATTTACACATTCGTGAATCATGGTTAGCAGAATCCAGTGTTATTATTAATTTGGAGTCTCTTTGTGTCTCAATCAAGTAAAAATATTATAGACTTGCGCGAAGTTTTGTTTGACCGAAATGCGACTGCAGCCCAGATGCTAAATCTTGATAAATCAAAACCCGTTGAATTGATTGGCATTGAAGATGTTTATCACAACCTTTGTTTCTTTTCTGCAAATCTTTATAGTGTCACTCTGGTTCAGGATTTAATCGCTCAGGCTTCCGAGCTGGCGGACAAGAAAGAATTCATTTATGTTGCCTCTGGAGAGTTAGAGAATCAAGTAAAAGTGCTGTCATCTGAGATAGACGAAAGAGCCGCATACAATGCCGAATTAGAAAATAAACTCGCTGTTTTGCGAGGGCAGCACGCCGGATTCCAAAAGGAAAAGTTGACTATCGAGCAAGAAATTGATGGATATGAGCAGCAGGCTCAAATAATTTCTGACTTGAAAAGAAAACTATTCCCTTTAAAAAGCTCACAAACTGATTTTCATACCCAAAAACAAACATTAGAAATGCAAATCGCTGAACTACAAAACGAGCTTATTAGCATACCTTCTCAACTACGGGCTTTGCAGGAAGATCAAGACTTATTGCTTCATCAACTAGACACGGAAAAGCTTAAGCTGAGTCAACTTGAAAGACAGGTTAACGACGTAA
The DNA here is from genome assembly GCF_022348345.1 of Alteromonas sp. CNT1-28. Taxonomy (NCBI): domain Bacteria; kingdom Pseudomonadati; phylum Pseudomonadota; class Gammaproteobacteria; order Alteromonadales; family Alteromonadaceae; genus Alteromonas; species Alteromonas sp. CNT1-28. The sequence goes on from NZ_JAKREZ010000017.1 coordinate 37,645, forward strand.
AAGAAACCGCGGCAAGTGTTGCAGCTGAAAAGGAAAACTTGGAATATTCGTTATCAGAATTGAAAGACAAGGAAGCCGAGAACACGGACGATATAATCAGATTGCAACAGCAAATTGCCAACAAAAAGGAGCAGTTGGGAGACAATAGAACCAATAAAGTTGAGAGTGAAAGTGCATTGCTCAAATTACAACAAACTCATCAAGATGAAACAGAAAAAATGTCGCAGCACGGTCAGTATATCAAGGCAATAATGGACAAAATAGAGAAAGGGTCATCAGCAAAAGATCTGAGTGTGTTTTTTTCTAGTTTGGAAGCTGAAACGGGTGGTGACAGTTTTTTTGATAACATTATGAGAACTTTCAAAGAACACATAAAGTTTCAAAAAGCACAGGAAGCTGACCAACATAACCGCAAGCTCCTAAAGGATGACCTGGAAGATAACATAAAGAGACTGAAGAGAGAGCTACAACGGAAAAAAGATAACCAGCAAGACGAACTGTTAGAACAGTTAACTCAACTTGAGAACAAAGTTAAGTCGCTCACGACAGAGTTCGAAGAGCTCGATCACAAGTTTGATGTGCTTAGTAAGGATATCTAAATATGTTTTCTGGCAGTCAAAGTCGATTTTACTCAAAAGTTGCTGAGCAAATTAGTGCTGGTAACAGTCGAATTTACTTATATGGGCAGCATGTAAAAGACGAATTATTTTACAATTCGCAAGGCCATATTAGTAATCTGACAGACTCACTCTGTTTTCACTTACTGCGCACTCCTCCTGTTAAGTATGAAAAAATAATCGTTTTATCATCTGAACACGCATTTTTATGTACTAAGAATAGAACCTCGTTTGATAAAAAGCAGATTTCTAATGCCGGAGAGGTGGTTAACTTTTTAGTTGGAGATCAGAAAAAAGGATCTGACGGGCTTGCAGGTTTGGGAGCTAAGCGCAAGAGCTCATCATCGGAAGCTTCAGAAGCAAAAGAAAGTAGCGAGGATGTTAAAAAGCAAACCAACAACCTAAATATGATGGTAAGCACTATCAATTCTCTAAATCAAGTTGCTGGTCAAGTTGACAGTAATTTTGCCATTATCTTCGATTCTTTCGATTGGGATACCAAGTTATTTGCAAGTCAACAACACAACTTCGAATTGCTTAAAAAAACCCTAAATTTTGGTGATCGGGCCGACTTTAAAAACGCCCCTTGTTGTATTTATATTCTCAACAATATCGCAGCCCTGAAAGACTACGTTGTTGACGTGGACAAACTGAGTAATGGGATCCTTCTAAGTCTGCCCGGAGCAGACGAATTAAACCTTGCACTTTACGAAGTGTTTGGAAGGAAAAAGGAATACAAAATCAAATCCCTTGAAAAGGTAGCGAAAACCAGCCGTAGTGCTCAAAAAACCTTAAGGGAGTCAATCAATATTTTGAGAGAAATTCAAAAACAAGGAGGCGAATCGGAAGAGCTGGATATGCTGTTTAGGCGTAATATTGGATTCCCTCTAGAGGATTGGAGTTGGGATGATGTCTTTTTACGCAAGGAAGTAAAACAACAGCTTATTAGGTTTTTTAGAGCCAATTCTCACGTTCAAGAAGGAGAAAAATCACTCGGCTGTATCGTTTATGGTCCCCCTGGAACCGGTAAAACCACTATCGCTAAAGTACTAGCAAATACCGAAGACCGTTCGTTAATAACGGCAAAACTCGCTGATCTCAAAGGTGAATATGTGGGACAATCTGCGCCTAAGATCAGAGACCTTTTTGACAGCGTCAGATCTGCTGCTCCTTCACTACTATTTTTGGACGAGATTGAGACTATTTTCCCCGCAAGAGAAGGAACTGGAGGAGATAGTTTTACCAAGGATCTGGTCACCCAGTTTTTAGCTGAATCAGATGGTGTCTTCGCAGATAATAAAGGCCTGGTTATTGTGGGAGCCACAAATCATATTGACATGGTTGATTCAGCGATACTCAGTAGACTGGTCCCCGTTAAGATTGACCTACCTGATAAAGTCGCCAGAAAAGAAATATTGAAGTCGGGATTAAGAGACAAGTGGTCAGATATTTCCGAGACAACTGTTTCTGAGTTATTGGAACGTACTCAGGGATGTAGTGGACGAGAGCTTAAAAACAATATCATTCAGCCTATTATAAATAATTCTGCGGCCCCATCTATGGATAACGCAGTAAAAGACGCGGTTGATCGGTTAAAAGTCGTTATTGCTAACAATTTAAGCGCAAAAGGTTCGGGGTTTAATCTGATTGCAACTGATCCAAATGGAATATGTATTGACGATATTATTGGACATCAAAAGATAAAAGATTCAGTAATTTCAGATATTCAATACTTCCTAAACCCTGTAAATCATCATGGCGTCAAACTCCCGGCTGACAATGGATTTCTCTTCTACGGCCCCCCTGGAAATGGTAAAACCCAATTTGCCAATGCGATAGCCAACCATTTTGAAATGGATATGGTTGAAGTGAACTTGCAACATGTTATTGGAGGTAAGGGAAATCCGGTCTCCAATTTAAACGATATTTTTGATAAAACAGTAAGATATTCAATCTTAACTAACAATGGGGTGTTGTTGTTTTTCGATGAATTTGATGCTTTAGCATCCAAAAGTATGACCAACTTTAGGGATACCTTTTTAAAACGAATAGATGGAATTAGGCGTTTAGGTGCAAAGGTATTGGTTTTTGCTGCTACTAATTTTTATCACAGCCTTGATGAAGCCATTATCAGACCTGGTAGATTTGATTGCCATTACGAATTAGCTAATCCAAGTGGTAAAGACCTTGCAGCTGTGTTTAAGCGTTGTATTGAACCTCAATTTTCACTCGCACCTGATGTCACTGACAATTTACTGGTTCAGTTGTTGACTCAAAACTTCCCTGTTGAGAATCTAAGTTTTTCTGCCGTAAAAAGGCTCGTCATTAAGATCCAAAGAGATGTTCTGGTTCAATCCGCAAGAGAAGGACGCAGCTTAGTCGTGTCTCAGGGCCATATTCTATTTCGTTTACCAAACTAATGAGCAAAACGCATACTTACATCAACCTTTATCACCGTGAGCCCGAAGTTAGCAATCTTGGGCCCGGGACACGTTATGTATTGTGGGTTCAAGGATGTGACTTAGGTTGTAAAGGCTGCCTTGTACCCGATTCCTGGAATGCGCAATCGGGAACACGAGTGTCTCTTGATCTATTAATCAAAGAGGTTTTGACAACACCTAAATTGCGAGGCGTGACCATTAGTGGTGGTGAACCTCTTATGCAAATAAAGCCTGTCATAGAGTTTTGCGCTAAGCTAAGGCGACAAAATTCCAACCTTGATATTATTGTGTATACTGGTTATGAATTGGAAGAAGCCGCACTTAAATTCAATGTTCAATTTGCGCAGCTCGCGTCTTTGATTGACCTTCTTATTACGGGACGATTCAAAAAAAACAATCTTTCTTCCGATATGATAAGAGGCTCTTCAAATCAAAAGTTATATTTTCTGACGAACTCAATAATAAAGTCAGACTTGAGGAACTGGAGTGATGGAGAAAGTTACCATGTTTACGGTAGTCATTATTTCGTGTCTGGAATACCTATTAAAGATAAAAGTTAGTGCTGATGTGCAACCCTACATAGTTCATTGGTGTCAGTCACCTATATAAATACAGGTTTGAACCAGAGGGTGAGTACTCTGAAAATGGTTTTGATCCAATAGGTCAATTAAGCTCAATGATCTCATCTGCTTATAAAGTGGCTACGGAAGATTATGGTTCAGTTGTCGCGGTAGAGACTACAAGAGAAGCTAAATCATTCTCTATTGTAATCCCCGAAGACTATAGTAGTAAGTTGTTGCCATTATGGAGATTTAAGCTCCAACCTGTCCACTTCCCCTTTAATGAGACAGTGCTAAATTAGAGTTTTCTAGTTTTTCTCGGTAAGCTGCCGGAGGCAGGTTACCGAGACTTTCATGTGTTCTTTCTTCGTTATAATCCAGTCGCCAGAACCAGGCCATTTCTCTTACCTGATTGAGATTTTCAAACAAGTAAGCATCAAGGAACTCTCTGCGGAGTGAACCGTTAAAGCGTTCAACAAAGCCATTTTGCTGCGGTTTACCTGTCTGGATATATACCAGTTCAATATTATTGTTTTCACACCAATCAGTTAGGGCACACTTAGTCGCATTCACAAACTAATCTGCTCGCAAGAACTCTCAGAACATAAGATAGCCAAGTTGATTGAAAATTGAGCTGCTTGTGTGTATTTTATACAGGTATGTGCAAGTCAAATCATTTAAATCTAATTTAAAGCTATACGACCTTGGAAGGAACTAGACATGGAACGTTCAGCATTTTTATTGCTTATTATTCTTATTCACTATTCTACCTGCGTATCGTCTACACCTTCGAAAGTAAAAGAAGTCAAAGAAAGTGCGTTAGTAATATCAGGTGGAATAAGCTTGGGCAATTACGAAGCAGGTTTAAACTATATCATCGCCGAATTCTCGGAAAAAAAATTGCATACTGCTAATCTACCAGAATTGAAAGTTATTACAGGTTCATCAGCTGGTGCAATAAATGCACTCGCAACTGCTATTCATACATGCCTGAAGCCAGAGGAAAGAAAAAATGGCCTATTTAATAATATATTCAGAGATATATGGATAGATGTTGATTTAGAAAATCTTTTACCTAAGGAGTTTAGCACTTATCAAAACCTCTTTTTGGGAGGAGTGGAGCCATATGGAAAAGCTTCAGAAATTCCTGATGGAGTTTTCAGCAGACATCCATTTAGCAGTGTTATTGAAAATATGAGGATATTAGTAGATACAAAAGAATTCAGAGATGATTGTAATTTAATAGTTGGAGTGATGGTTACTAAACCAAATCCAGAAAAAGTCAATCTTAAGCTTAGCAATGGAACCAATAAAGAGATTGATACACAAAGTTTTGCTATACCAATGAGAGTCTTTAAACAAAAAGGTAAGCAGGGCCTTACTTTTGCTCCAGTATCAACGGAGGAGCTAACAGAAGTTAATCTAAGAGGGAAAACAAGGCGTTATATAAATCTACCCTCAAAAGATAATGAAATATCGTTCGAATCTATTATCCGCGCTGTACTCGCTTCTAGTGCCTTTCCTGCAGCTTTTGGTCCCGTAAGACTTGGATATTGTCACAACAACGTAAAAGAGCAACCTACCAGCAGTGACAAATATTGCGCAAAAGAGGAGAAATATGAAACAGGGATGTTTATAGACGGCGGCTACTTTAACAACGTGCCGATAGGTTTGGCTGCGGAACTTATGAGCTTAGACTCCGACAAAGCTTTGAAAAAAAATCAAAACTTTTATTATCTCGATCCAGATAATACCAAGCGCCCGCAGATTCTACTTCAAGATAGAAACAAAAATGACTCACTAACTATATCTGCTCAACTAGATAGACTTTTATCAGGATTAAATACATTACGCAAACAAGATACGTACAGCGATTTACAAACATATTTTGTGAATAATGAATCGAACATAAAAAGAGACTATGTGCCAACGCAGAGAAGCCCAAGATTGACGGGAAATTATCTTGGTGCGTTTGGTGCGTTTTTTGATTCGACATTTCGTGAGTACGACTATGCTGCGGGTATATATGATGGTTTAAGACTCATCTCTAAAAGAATGTGTAACGATGCAGCCGATGCAGTAAAGCTAAGATGTGAGCGTTTAAAATTTGAGGAAAACGTTGAAAAAATATTGAGGATTGGGCCAGTAGCTGATGGTCAAAAAATAGCTGACTTTAAGGCACTGCTTGGCGCGTTTATATGCGACGAATTTGGAACTTACACGATAAATGGATCTAGATGCATCGGTGTAAACGAAGACTGGTCTAACATAGTGCAAAAATACTTTTCCGCCAATTACCACTCTGCTTCTTATGCCATATATAAGTCACTCAACCATAAAACAGCGACAGACTTTAAAGCATTTTTAGAGCAGTTAAAGAACGAAAGTCAGTCGCTCCAAAATACTAATGAGATTGAGTTTAATGCTCAGCTTAATTATATGTTAGCAAGGCCAGAGTATTGGGAAGGTTTGTTATTGCAAAGGCTCTTAAACAGACTTGTATACTTAGAAGAGGTTAGTAACGGAGATCTTAGACAGCATTTGGCGACCGCAAGGCTCTTTGTGCCAAAAGATCATTACGCTTCTTACAATATTGGAAATGCTCGAGATCCAAGATTGTTTAACTGGAAATATTCAATTATTCCTGATTTATTTGGTGTTGATGCAGTTCAAACGGGTATCGTTGTAGGCTGGACTTATGTGCCCAATTTTGATCATATATTACCTTGGAAATCAAATTTAGAGTTAGGTTTTTCGTATCACCATCAAATAAAGGACAATTCCGCTGACAAGGTCACTTTTATCTCGGGGACAGCAGGTCTTAGATGGAATAGGCCCCAAACTTTTTGGTCATCATACGGTTTTGCAATAAATGTCAACTCGAACGTTTCAAATACTTCAGTTTATGGTAAGAGTCCTATGCTCGGCATTGAAGGCAACATGAGCTTCTTATCAGATAAAGTACGTCTATCTATCGGTACGCGGGATATGATTAGTAACTATGAAGGTGAAGATTGGAGTGTGCGGCTAACGTTTACAAACATTGACGAGTTGGTTTGGGCATTTTGGTAAACTTTTTAAGACTAAAGGTGCTGTGAGATTTAAGAAAAAACCAAAGCTCTTGTTTGAGCTTTGGTTATCAACAAAAACAGTCAGTCTGTTTTTAATTGGGGTTCAATTTTAAGGGAATTGCGATTGATGTGGCGCTAAAATCTTTATCTGTGAATGTGGGAAACAGTGTAAGCAATACATTTTTTTTGGTTACCAAAGAGCCATCAGAATTAGATAAATCAAAGCAAGCTATGTTTGGGGCGGGCAACAAAGACATGCTCTGACTATTTTTTGTAATCTTGTAGTTATTGTCTGACAAATTGAGAGAAGTAAATTTGGAATTTTCATCCTGAGCTAGGCAAAATTCAGCTTTACTGGCATCAATATCGATTTCATAAAGGCCATCTACTAACTTATTGGGAATTAAAGTTAAGCCATTCATATTTTTTTGTAATTCTGCACGCTTAATATTTTCTATTACATTTTGAAATTTGCTGTCCAATTCGTTAGCGTCCTCGTTAGTAAAGCTAGATTCTCTAGCAACTAGCTCTAACAGTGCTTTCTCTGCTTCTTTCAGTATTTTTCGTTTTTCCCAGAGCGAATCGTCTCCACCTTTTACTATATTAAAAAGGAGCCATGATTTTTCTCGGTACTCACTAAGTTTCAGAGTGCTGGAGTCTGTAGCTGCTAATCGTTCATTAAATTCATCAAAATCGAATACTTTTAATGAATCATTGTCTGGGGTGTCTAGAAATGTTCTGTTTGCAAATACTATTGGTGAGTAAAGTGCATCAGCGAGCATGCCGAACTCATTGAAAGTAGAACCGTTCTTGGTTGTTAGATAATCGAAACATAAAAATATACGGCAAGCTTCTCTTTTGACAAAAAGCTTTTGACCTGCTTCTAAAGGAATTACTTGGGCATGGCTATCATATGAGTCATAGCTTTTATTACCTGCAACCATGTCTAATTCGATAGACATAACGATGTCATCTGAATTCTTCTGTAATATGGTTTTTGACAATTCAGCCGTTAATTGAAGTTGACTAGCTGTCAAAGGATTAGCCAATTTTAAGGATTGTGTTGAACTTTGAATGAAGTCTAAGATGGAAGTATTTTCTTCATTTTCATCTGCATCAAACTCAAGAACCGTAACTTTCATGCTGACTACATCACTTTGCATAAGCTTTGGCCCGTATATGAGCTTGTTTTTAAGAGGTGCAAAGGTGCCATCCGCAACCCCCTCAAATGGGCCGAGTATCTTAGTGACTGTATCGCTGTTTGAACCCTCGTTTACTTCTGTAAACTCAAAAATAAAAAGCAGTTCATTGAGACCCCACATATCTTGCATATACTTTATATATGCGTCTGTTAAATATATTGAAAATATTTCCTCTTGCTTTTTATTGCTAGGGTTAATATTTCTATAAATAAGCCCTTCCTTTTCCCTTAATAAAGATGCTTTCGTAAGCGGAGAAGCAATATTTGCTTCACTGTTTTTTGCTGCAGGCATATAGTTCATAACACTCACTTCACCAACTGTCTGAGCACAGCTAGCCAAGCACATACAAAAAAACAAAATAAATGTAGTTCTCATATCAATTCCCTTTGTCTGAAGATAGGATTGTTTAATTAATGTACAGGGCGGCCTTGTATATTGCAATACAGCAGGTTTTAAAAACGTTGACAAAAGGTAGTATGCGAACAATGAAGAATTGATGACCCTATCAGAAAGGTTAACGCCATGAACTGTATTTTACAGAGCTTTTCAAAAACAACCCTAAGAGCACTTTTGAAACAGATTGGTTAAATGCTAAAGCGCCGATTGGTCTAGTCATGAATAGAAGATATTATGGGATCCACAAAGACGAGTTCGGTTAACCTATAGTTCGGTCTAGAAGAGTTCAGGTTACCTGAGCGAATTCTCGCTTTTTAAATACCCCGCTTAATAGGTGGTACGCGTAGTGGTAGCTGCATGGTGAGTCTACTGTCTTCTGGTTTTTAAAAAGTTAATCAAGGTGAGCCAGTATTTTACCGGTGACCACAGGGTAAGATATATAGGCGATGGTTTTCACATTGAATATTTCACGCTCTTCGCATTATATTACGCTGATGTTGAATAAACGCTTTAACCTTTTGCAGTTATTACACGATATGCGCGTGATAGGGTCAATCAGACTGATACAGGTGTTCTACTAAGTGAGAACTAACCTTTCCCCTCTGTGAGGCCTTGTGTAATTTACTGTTAAAAGCAAAGACGGCATAAAATTGAATGAGATTAAATCTGTGGGCATTGTTATACAACAGATTTGAGCGCCAGCATTTGAGTCCAGATTAACAGTTTACACTATACCAACTATTTCCTTTTAACACCCCGAATCCCCCCATCCATCACAACCGTCTTAACCAACCCACTTTCATCATCCATCTCAAAACGAACACTACTGCCATTCTTAGCAAAGAATCGACCGCCACCCTCATGAAAATATTCCTCATTTTCAATGTAAGGTAGGGCGTTAAGCACAAAGCCATTGGTTGTTTTTTCTAGCACCACATCAACATTCACAGGGTTGGTCACTACATAGGTTCCAATGTATTTACTTAATTCCTTTTGGCTTATGGGTACTAACTTCCTAACCTCAACTTCCGAGTAGCCTACGTTTAATACTTCTTTCAAGCGTATTTCTAGTTCAGTTATTAACTGCCTACCGTTGTTACCGTTCGTCATAATGGCGTAGCCATTGCCCGTTTCTAGCTCAATATATAGCTGCGACATAAAGCCAGCATCTGCGCCGCCGTGACCAAAGCCCAGAATTTCTCCATCGTCACTCATGTTGATAAAAAAGCCGATGCCAACATTAGGTGCTTCATTGGTTGGCGTATTGTTGGTTAACATTTCTTGCGCGGTGGCTTGCGATATCCAGTCTGTTTTTTGCCCTAAATACGCACTGCGTACGCCGCTTTCCAATTTCAACATGTCTGAGGGCGTGCTCCACATGCCTGCCGCTGCTAATGTGGCGTAGTTATGGGCGCCACCTTTAATTGGCGCACCGTCGCCGTCATACGGCGTAGCCATATTATTTGATAAGTTGGTCGATATGGGTTGTTCGAAGCCAGAACGCGTCATGCCTAAAGGTTTAAACAAAAGCCGTTGTGACATAGTTGGCAAGGGCTCGTTAGCTACGTCCTGCAAGGTGAGTTGAGCAAGCGTAGTGCCGCCACCGGAATAACGCATTTGCGTGCCAGGTTGAATATCAACAACAACTGCAGCGGTATTGGCGGGAAATGCCCCTTCTAGTACTTGCTGCAAGGTAGGTACTGGTTCGCCCGCCGCGTAACCAGGAAAGCCATGTACTGTGGTACCCGCCGTGTGGCTTAACAATCTGCGTAATGAAACAGCGTCTTGCCCAGTCCACTCATGTTCAGGCAACTGCCAGCTGGTGAGTAAGGTATTAACATCTGCATCTAAATCTAGCGGGTTTTCTTCGCGATATTTCATCAATACCGCTGCAAATGCGGGTTTAGAAATACTGCCTACTTGGAACACCGTTTTTTCATCAACAGCCAATTCAGTGGCTAAATCTTTAACGCCGCTTTGCATGGTCCAAGCTATTTGCCCATGTCTCATAAACGCGACAGACACACCGGGCACATCATAATGCGCTTGTCTTTGCTCTAAAGATTGGTAATCAACCCTTTGCCCTTCAATTCGAATGCGTTCAGCCAGTCCAGTTTTTAAAAGGTCAGCTTCTTTAAATTCTGCGCCAGCAGAGGGGGAGGCGGGTAGGGTTTCGGGCTCTGTGCAGCCTAACAACGAAGTAAAACAAAGCGAAAGTGTTAAGGAGGCGAAGAGCTTATTTGTTTTCATTATGTGTATTCCATTACGAGTGAACGTACCAGAGTACGTTCCTACTATTATTGCTTCAATTTACAATGCTTTATATTATAGATGTTCATAAAGCGTAGACCGAATGGTTTGCGGGGTATTAACGTAACTAAACAAGGGAATGCATTTAACACGTCATCACTCGCCCAGCATTAACTCTCGAACCGTTTTCTTAATAAAGGCCTTCAAATTTTGCCTGTCCTGCTCAGGCAAATACCGAGTATGTGCAGCAATAAATTCAGCTTTTGAATACATGCGTTTTATTGCTGCGTTTATGCTCGCTATGTGCTTTGCCCCTTGTGGCGTTTTGGGGCATATAACATGTCCTGATACGTGGCTTGGGTTACCCGCAATGGAATAACTGCGTACTTCAACAGGTATTTTATCTCCATAGCTTAGGTAAATACTGGCAGGATAGATAAGTGCAAAATTAGACTTTCCCTTTGCAAACATCTCCATAAAGCGAGTGTAATAAATATCATTTGCTACACGAAGAATTTTCTCTCGACTAACTTGCTTCAAATCTTGGTCAATCTTTTCACCGAATGAGTAATATTCAGGCAGTACAATGAAACCGTCGGAGTAGGCTTCAATTACCTTAGATACACTTAATAGCTGACCGTCCTTATTTAAAAGGTTTTCATCTATTGGTGGCATTGATGCTAGTTGATAAAAACGTTGTGTTTGAAAGAAGCTTAGTGGTAATGAATAAAGGTGATTTTTTTCACGATCAGGGGCTTTAATTTTATTGAGTACGCAAATGTTTTCGCCATGTTGCATATACGCAAACGAACGGACAAGGGGAACATGTAGAACAGGATCTTTATACCCTAGCTCATCGACTAGCATTTGTACTGTATCGACCGAGGTTGAATAGGGTTTGACTTCTAGGTTTACCCGTTCAGTTAGAAACGCATTGTCAGCGTGGAAAGCGAATACGGTTTTCTGATCGCCGATGTCGGCTGCATTTGCATTAGCGAACATCAATAATGATATAAATAGTCTAACCCTGACCAACTTCTTACTCCTAGGCAAAGCCTTAATGCAACTAACTCTTTGGCGAGCTGAACCTGTTGTAGGTTTTATGACTTTTCAACAGATGTCCATATTTTGAAATGAAACTAACTGAAAATATAGTTTTTTATTGTATACCTTTTTAGAAGAAGTAAAAAAAGCCGCATTCAGCAACGTGATGCGGCTTTCCGAGCTGGGCTGAATAGACAGCCTTCTAGAGCAATTACGTTAAAGGGGTTAGCTAGAACGACCCTCACTCATAGCTGCCTGTCCAAATACCTTAACTCTCGACATATGATCACCTCCTTACATTCGTTGCTAAAACTCAGTCGAAAATAACATAGGTGGCGTTTTAGTAAAGCACGGCTGCATTAAAGAAAATTTAGGGTCATGTGAGTAAATGCACGCTACAAGTTCATTAACGAATAGTAAAACGAAGGCAACAATATAAACCCGTTTAATTAAATCTACGTAACCAATGCTAACTAAAATCGTTTGCGCCACCCGTTGATGTGTAATAAGCGCTTCATCGTGTAACTAGCAGTACGCAAACTCTCGAAAAAGGTTAGAACGTCGATGAACATAACAAGTAAGCACAGAACTAGTATGAATCGAAAAGCCGCAGTCTTGGTCACTCTATTCGCAACTTCTTTCTTTACCTTTGCTCAGTCAACCTCATCTAAACAAGTTGAAATGAAAGGCAGTGAGGGTACTACTGTAATGGGGAGTGTTCAGTCGACCTTCGATAACCCGTGGGCAATGGTCTTTTTGCCAGATGGGCATAGTTTGGTAACGGAAAAAGCCGGTAAATTGTGGCTACTTGATGAAAACCAGCAAAAGCGTTTTAAGGTTAGCAATGTGCCAAGCGTTACCGCACGCGGGCAGGGCGGGCTAGGTGATGTCATCATTCACCCTGACTTTGCTTCAAACAACACTATTTATATTTCCTACATCGAGCGAGATGAGAAAGACGATGCGTTTAGCGGTGCGGTAATAGAGCGCGCAACGCTTACCATTTCTGAAAGTGGTGCGAAGTTGTCTGATAGAGAGCTAATTTGGCGTCAGTCGCCGAAAGTGACGGGGAACGGGCATTATTCTCACCGCATGGCGTTTTCACCGGACGGCTATTTGTTTATCACCTCGGGCGAACGCCAGAAATTTACCCCGGCACAAAACATGGCAATGAATTTAGGTAAGGTGCTGCGCTTAAGCGACGACGGTAGCGTGCCTGAAGATAATCCGTTTTATGGCCAAGGCAGCGTAACCGAACAGATATGGACGTTAGGTCACCGCAATCCGCTAGGCATCGATTTTGATGAGAAAGGGAATTTATGGGCCCATGAAATGGGGCCGCGCCATGGTGACGAACTCAATTTGATTGAACGTGGGCGCAATTATGGTTACCCAACGGTGTCGCAGGGTGAGCATTACTCAGGCGTAAAAATTCCGAATCACGAAGATATTCCTATTTTTAAATCGCCTGAGCTAGCGTGGGTGCCGGCTATTAGCCCTGCTGGATTTATCATTTATAAAGGCGATAAGTTCAGCGACTGGAAAGGTAGTGGATTTATTGGCGGTCTGTCTTCAAAGGCATTGGTTCGCGTTGCCTTTGATAAAGACGACGAGGGTAACTGGAAGGTTGAAGAAGCGGAACGCTACGAGTGGGGCAAGCGAGTGCGTGAAGTTGAGCAAGACAGCAAGGGTAATATCTATGTACTTGAAGATAAGGAAGGCGCGCGCTTAATTAAACTAGTTTCAGCGAAGTAGCGCTAGCTTTACCTGTGTGTTTAGTGAAGCGCTTAATGAGTGTATTCAAATAGGAAAAGAAAAACACGCTTCGATAAATATTAGCACCGAATCACGTTATAATAATGGGCAAACGTAATTAGGAATTAATATGAAAGTCTGTGGTGTAGATTTAAAAGGTAATGAGGCGATTGTTAGTTTGGTGTCGTTTGCTGATGGTTTGTTTCATTTACCAGACTGTCGAACGCGTCGCTTAACCCTTGCCGATACCAGTGCAAAAGGCTTAAAAAGCTTTCAAAGCACTTTTGCAAAGCTTGTCGAAGACTACAAAATTGATGCTGTAATAATTCGTCAGCGCCAAAGCAAAGGCAAGTTCGCAGGTAGTGCTATTGGCTTTAAGCTAGAGGCCGCTATCGAGTTAATTGATGGGTTAGAAGTTGTTATATTTAGCCCAACAGATATTAAAGAATCGCTTCGCAGAAACCCGTTAGCGGTTTCGTTCTCTGAAACTGGTTTGAAACAGTTCCAAGAGGCCGCGTTTACTACAGCATATGCATGGCTTATGAAAAATGAGTATGCGCCGCAAGAGTCTAGTGAATAGCAAGCGCTGCTCACTTAATTAGACTTAAAAGTAGGTTAGAGACTGATTTTTACGTGCAGGTGGGTTATTTGTAAAAAGAAAATAGAAGATGCTTTTGAATGAAAAAGCATCTTCTGGCTCAAGCTTTATTTAAGTAAAGCCGGAAAATCTGGGTGAGAGAAAATCTCAGTATTTAGCTTCTGTACCGCAGGTACAAAAGAACGCTGCATTTCAGAGCAGGCTGACGTCGCTAGATAGCTCGACTCGTAGTCATAACGTGATTTAATGTTTAGGTTTTTACCGTTGCTTGAGGCTAAAGATAAGTCGAATTCCCAAAAGGCATTACCGATTACGGTGCTGCCATAAATATCGTTAAGGTTTGCGGTTAAAACTGTTGAAGATTGATCTTCATATAGGTCTGCTACAACCATTTCAGCTAAAATTGCATCTCTGATGTACGTTGCAAAAGTTCTACCTTCTGGCGTTCCCACTGGAGAAGACAGGCGGCACATTACCTTCGACTCGTTTTTACCTGAGTCGGTAAACTCACCAATATTGGCTTGAACGTCTTGCTTCGATAAGGCTCTTAAAGCAATTGTGTTTTCAGTAGAGGTGGCATAGGTATGTACTTTGTTTGCGCAGCCAGTGGCCAAAAGTGAAACACCAAGCAGTAGTATAGTTTTTATTTTATTCATTTTTTTTCCTTGCCCATTTGAAAAACTCTCTTTATTGGGCATTCTTGTAAAGAGAGCGGTTAAAAGCGCTTAATTGTTAAAAAAAAGCTAAGCAATAATACATTAAATCCTAAAATGTTGAAGGCTAAAGGTAGCCCAAAAGTCTCGGATAATCAGACGTATGGCACGTGTTATGAAGCACTTGTTAAATGAGAGGTTGTAAAGAGTATGAAGATGGAGTGCGCTATAGTGTTGCGTTTAGCTGTACTCTCACTTTTTTAAGCGACTCATAAAAAAGGTCTAATTTCGCACTGAAATCTTTCGCATTTGCTTGCTCACCACGCTTTACGCTTAACTCAATCGAACTCGCTAATTCTGCTAGTGTAAACGCACCAATATATCGAAGTGCCGTCGTGAAAATATGTGCTATGCGCGCAATGGATGGATAGTCTTGGGTATCAATAGCCTTGTGTAGCGCGTTGAGCTCATCTTCTAAAGCGATAAAGTCGTTAACAAGGTTTGTATAAAGCGCCTCATCGCCAAGCAATGTGTGTAGTGCCTTGGGCTTGTCGATAAATGTAAGTGATGAACTTGTTACCGTTGTTTCATCGGTTACTTCTGAAGTGGCTGAAGACCCTCTTTTATTTAAAACCTCAACCAGTACATCAAAAAAGCGGTTTGGGTCGACAGGTTTATTAATATGGCCATCCATGCCCGCAGCTAAGCTTTTATCTATGTCTTGCTGCATTGCATGGGCGGTGGTGGCAATGATAGGTAAGGTTAACTGTAGCTCTTGTCGAATGCGCTTAGCTGCGGTTAATCCATCCATTACTGGCATCTGAATATCCATCAGGACTACGTCAAACGCGCTGTCTTCACGCAGTTTGTTTATAGCTTCTAAACCATTGTTGGCAACTTCAATAGTGGCTTGAGTGTCGTTTAAAAGTCCAAGTGTTACTTTTTGATTGAGCGCATTATCTTCTGCAAAAAGAATGCGTGTGCCTTTTAAATTGGGTACGGCTGGTATGTCTTTGAGTACTGTTTTGGCTTTTACGTTAAGACACAACTCCTGCAGTGTATCTACTAATTCACTGGTACTAAACGGTTTCTTGATGAAATGACGTATGCCAAGCTGGATGGCCTGTTCGCGCATTCGTGGCGACTCAAATGCGTAAAGCATAACCACTTTTGGCTGCTTAATTGAAAATTCTTGATTCATTATGGCAGCCACTTCAAGGCCATCAATATCGGGCATGTTCCAGTCTAAAATAAGCAAGTCATAAGGAGATGATGTCGCTATAGCTGCACGCATTTTAGCAAAGGCGTCTTTTCCGCCTGTGGCAATATCGGCTTGAATATTAGCCATAGACAAGGCTTCTAAAATAGCGTTCCTAGATGCTTCAATGTCGTCGGCAACAAGTACTTTTAGCGCAGAAAGCTGGTTAGATGGTGAAACAATTTGCTGCGAAGTATCGTGTTTTACTTTTACCGTAAAGTGGAAAACAGACCCTTTCCCCAACTGGCTTTCTACCCAAATTTCACCACCTAATAATGTGGTAAGCTGCTTACAAATGGCTAACCCTAAACCTGTACCACCGTAGCGTCGCGATATCGACTCATCACCCTGATTAAATGGCTGAAACAGTTGAGCTTGATGTGCAGTAGTCAGGCCTACTCCTGAGTCCTTCACTTCAAATTCAAGCTGAATATCGTCAGCGGCCTGTTTGCATCTAACGCTTACTGAGATAAGCCCATCTTCGGTGAACTTAAGGGCGTTGCTCAGCAGGTTATTCAGTATTTGCTGTATGCGCAACGGATCACCAATTAAGTTCAGCGGCACATCTCGGGAGATATGTTGAATTAGCTCAATATGCTTTTCTTGCGCACGGGCAAGGTGCAACCTGATGGTTTGATTAACGAGCGTATCTAAATTAAATGGGGTAGACTCTATATCAAGCTTACCAGCTTCAATTTTAGAGAAGTCCAGTATGTCATTAATGATGCTTAGCAGCGTTTGAGATGCGCCCTCAATTTGTATCAAATTTGTTTGCTGCTCTTTGTCTTCAGCGGCCCGTTGAGAAAGCTTAGTAAGACCAATAATGGCATTCAGCGGCGTACGAATTTCATGGCTCATACGGGCTAGAAAATCGGACTTTGCTTTAGTGGCTTTGCGCAAATCTTGCGTTAAGATATCGAGCGACTTTCTCTGTTTCCAAGTTCGAAGCCATAACCCAGCCATCAAGCCCAATGAAAGGATGACAAAACCTATAAAATAAAGTTGCTGGGTATTCTTTTTCTTTTGAATAAGGTTACGCTGTTCTTTTAACTGATTGTCTTTTTCTAGCAGCTTTATCGTTTCTTCTTTTTCTGAAATGGCTAAACGTACGCGGTGCAGGGCCACTAGCCTTGATTGCTGTTCATTAAAGCTCTGTTTAAATGCCTGTCTATATTGCTTCGAGTAGTTAAGTGCAGTTTCCAAGTTTCCGTTTGTTTCGTGAAGTGAGATAAGTTGATTGAGAACATCTAAGATCAACACTTTGTCATTTTTTATGATTTCTTTTTCCAGCCCAGCTTCTAGTTCAGCAATTGCAAGTTCCAGTTCGCCTTGTTGTTTATAGATGTCTACTAAATGAAGAAGATGTGACCCTTCGTTGTACTTAAAACCAACTTGCCGGTCAGCTTCCGAAGCCTGGTTTAATTTCTTCAGCGCTTCACTTAAGTTACCTTGCGCAATATAAAGCTCTGCCATAGCGCTGTGCACAATGCCAATAAAAGGGTAATTTGCTTCGCGAAGCTGACTTTCAGCTAATAGCAGGCTCACTTTTGCGTCTTGATACTGACCAAGCGCTCGCTGGGCATATCCTTGAAAGAAATAAGCTGTACCTTCGCCTTCCTTGCTATTAAAGCGTTGTGCGGCAGATAAATACTGATGTGCAAAAGTCAGCATTAACTCATAGTCTTTAAGCGACATGTACACGTTACCCATGGCGCTATATACCAAAAGAACTTTGTCACTTTCAGCTTTGTTGAAAAGGTCTAGCGCTTGGTGCATGGCTTCTAGCGCGCTGGCATGTTCGCCAGATAAATCGAGGATTAAGCCCTCTAAGCGATGTGATTCAGCAAGGCTCAGTACATTTTTTGCTGAGGTTGCGTATTTACGGGCTTCGAGTAACGCCTCGTACGCAAATACATAGTCTTGTTTTAAAATATAAAAGTAGGATTTTATATTCAAAAAGCGTGCGTGTTCATAATCATTAGGGTGGGCCGCAAAAAATGCGTGTAATTCCGAGAAGGCGCTTTGAACAGTCGGATCGTTTTCTTGAATACGTGTTTTAAGCCCGTCTAATTGAACTATGGGTGATGAAGTGTTGTCTTGCGGCGCGCCAAAAGCGCGAGCGGATAGCGTCATTAAGACAATGACACTAATCACACACAAGACAAAGCGCTTCATAATATTGATTAATATTAGTTAGTAGCTAATAACGCGAATGGTTTTACTGGTATCGTCAAAGCGCTTAGATAGCTCGTCCCAGTTTTGATCTGCAATTATTTTTACCTCTTCGGCAGATAACCCGTATTTTTTAGCGGTTGCAACTGGGTCGCTTTTATAGGCTTCCATAAGCTTGCTGTTGGTATCCAACTCAATCAAGAAATCTTGAATAGATTTTGCCATTTTTTATCCTTTTTAATTTATGGTTGGGTTTCTATATTTAATAACTTGCTGTTCGGTCAGCCCTAGCTTTGCTAATCGGTCTTGTCGATAGGCTGGCATACCTATCGAGGGAACGACGAGGGTCGACACTAATGTGGGTTTAGCGAATTCAAGTTCACAAAGTCGCACGCTTTCTATTTTGGGTTCGCAAAGAGGCAGTGTCGCGGCTTCATAAATAATGAGTTCATGGTCCGTAGGATAATGCTCTGCTAAAATATCGGCCAGCATGGCAAGGCCTGACTGGCTTTGATTAGCGTCTAACACACTCAATGTTGCTTCCCCAGCTAACCCAATTTGCCAGATAATTTGTGTCATGTGTGGATCAATACGGTAGTCGCGAAACAGAAACTGAGTTGCTTCGTATGACTGGCAACCAAAGCGTGAGGGATCTATGCCTAAATCGGCAATTAAGCAATCTTCCGCCGAAACCCCGGGCAGCATTTTCGCTTCTAAGCCCATTCCTTGAACACGGCGGATGGCTTCATGAGAGGGAGTAACAAAAACTCCGGGATGGCCATAAAAAGCAACGCATACTTTATTGCCTGCCATCACCGACGCTACAATTCTATCGGCCATTTGAGAATAGGTTAACGCGCGTGACTTACCTTCTTCGTAAAGGTCGTCTAGCGAAACGCTATTGGGATTAAGAGTGGTCACCACGTGTTCGCCAATTTTGTTCATGATCCCCATAAACACGATGTCGGCATTTTCAATGTAGCTTCTAGCAGCAATGGTCATTTGCCCAGCAACACTTATACCTGTGCCGACCACAACTAGCGATCCTTTTTTAGTGGTGTCCATTACATCCTAAACCGTCTACGACACTATTATTTTGCCACTATAAATTAGAATTAAGGCTTTTGCTATATTCACAGTTTTGCCGATTAACGATAAGTTTTATTAAGTAAAGGTTTTATAGTGTTTAGGCTATTATCGAAAAATATCGCTAATTAAAAATATATAAAAAGGAACAAAGCGTGTTTTCAATACATGTAGAGCGAACCATTAATCAACCTATTGAAAAGGTATTTGCAATATTAAGTGATCACGCTAATTATGCGCAGTTTAAAGCTATTGAGCAGTCGAATTTACTGGTAAAGGGTAGTGATGAACCAAATGGGCTAGGTGCAGTGCGCGAGATTATTTCAGGGGGCTCGAACCTTCACGAAGAGATAGTGGCCTACGAGCCGCCTTATAAATTGGGTTATAAAGTGGTTAAGTCTAAGCCATTACCTTATGATCATCAGTTGGGTGAAATAACCCTTAAAGATGAAGGTGGAAAAACCCACGTGACGTGGCGCTCGAAAGGGCATATCACTATTTTTCTTTTGGGAAGCCTGTACTTCGATAAACAGATTCAAAGTGTTGGTAGCCGCGCATTTGGCAGTATATTAAAGCAGATTGATAGTATGGCGTGAATCGCCGTTAAATTAAGAAAACAATTCGCTAAACGCGTAATAAACATAGTTCATACAACTGGCGCGTAGTGAGCCAGATAGTTAGCACAGTCGGCCCTTTTTTAGCAATAAGGGGCTGGCTCAATTTAATACCGGCTCTTATCGAGAAGACAAAACAGTCAGTACCAATAAGTCACCTGCACGAATTTGCGTTCACTTGTTTTAGAACGTCTGCATATCGGCAGTGTTCAAAGCTGCCAAAACCTTTCACTTGTCTTATTTTCAAACGACTAAATAAAGGCATGGTCATGCCAGTTAAAAAACGGCAATAAATAGAAGGCGTGATGGTGGCTTCAAACTTTCCGCTTAAATGCATCTTTAGCGCCGTCATAGCTTCTAATACCTTCTCACTATCTGGTTTTGATATTGGTGATGAATAGCTAAGCTTGGCCACTTTACCTTGGCACACACTGCAATGCCCACACGCTTTCGGTGCTTGAGTATCATCAAAATACGCTGACAAGTTGTGGCTTAAGCAAGTGTCTTGTTCGAAAAAGCTGACAAGTGCGGCGATGCGCTCGACTTCTTTACGCTCGTTTTCAGAAAAATAGTGCGCTAGCTTGTTTGCCAAATCGCCGTCTTGCAGTAATTCGTTGTTAACACGGTATACATCGGTAATTAAACGTGATGCAAGCTCTATATGATTGTGCTCGTGCAAGTATTCTAAGGCTGCCACTACTCTAGAGCGTTCTGCGCCATAGTGCTGATAAATACTGTCGAAATCGACAACACCCCATACTTTCTTCATGTTTGAGTGCGTGAATACAGCATCTAAAAAGCGCGCTCTCTCTTCTGAAAACATGCTAAGAATGGCGGCTTTATCAGAAATAAAACGGAATTTGTATTCAGCAAAGTAAGCGTACAAAGGGCGTATAACGTTCGCGAGTTCTAGCTGAACAAGTAGGGTTTTAAGAGGAAGCTGACGAATATTACTTGCACCCGATAGGCTGTTTATTTGTGTTTCCCACTGGAAAAGGTTGCTGTCGCCATGAATAGAGCGGTCATTTTGTACCGCTGAATTTTTCTCATCAGGGGCTTGCGACTTAATATCATCAATTACCCGTTGAATGGCGCTTTCATCTGGCGTGTCGCCGTAAACGAAGTTCTCTATGGTGACCAATCCGTCAAGATTCGCAAGCACGGTACAATTTGCTGCTTTACCGTCTCTTCCCCCCCTTCCAATCTCTTGGCTGTAGTTTTCAATAGACTTCGGCAAGTCGTAGTGAATGACAAAGCGAATATCCGACTTATCAATGCCCATCCCAAAGGCAATGGTAGCCACAACCACTTGAAGCTTATTGTGCATAAAATCTTGCTGGATACCTTGTCTTACATTACTGTCGAGACCAGCGTGATAAGCCTTTGCATCAAACCCTTGTTGCTGTAAGAACTGGGCTACCTCCTCGGCGCTTTTTTGCAAAGTAACGTAAACAATCCCAGCACCTTGTTGTTTTTGAATTTCGTCTATCAGCGCTTGATTTTTGTTAGGTTCAAGTACGGGGCGAACAAATAAATTCAGGTTGGGGCGATAAAATCCCGTTTGAATAATGCTAGTTGGCGCAATAGCAAAGCGTGCCGCCATATCTTCTTTTACTTTTTTAGTGGCCGTTGCTGTAAGTAGTAATACAAGTGGGATATTCAACTCTTTTTGGTAGGCAGGAAGCTTAAGATAATCAGGGCGAAAGTTATGGCCCCACTCAGAAATACAGTGCGCTTCATCGACCACCAACATACTTACCTGAACAGATTCAATAAACTGTCTAAAACGCTCGTTCTTAAAACGCTCCACTGACACCATTAAAATTTTACACTGCCCAGAACGCACGTCGTTCATCACCTGCTTGTTTTGCTCAGGTGTTAAGGTGGAATCGATGCTAGCTGCTGCAATACCTTTGCTATGCAAAAATTCCAGCTGATCTTTCATTAGCGCCAGTAATGGAGAAACCACCAAAGTTAAATGTGGCAGCTGCGTAGCAACGAACTGGTAACACAACGATTTACCCGAGCCAGTCGGAAAGATTGCTAACGTTGAATGCCCACTAAGTAGAGAATCCACAGCCTCTTTTTGTCCCTCACGAAACGCTGAGAAACCAAAAAGCTGCTGTAAAAGATTGTGGTTAGAAGGCATTTTTATATCCAAGTGGTTGATAATTCAGGTCTTACTAGATTCTATCTAGTCGTAGGTGGGAACAAGATATATTTTGCAATTTAAAACTTGTTATAAGGTGTGGTGGTAATAAATGCAACGATACCCAAGTCCAGTTTCAGCTTAAATCAATCTGCGTAGCCCCAAGGCGCACTGGGAACCGAAACTGTACTATCTAAATCGAAATCAACCTGTACTTCGCGCGCAGGGCGAATCAATCGGTAGCTAAAGCGGTTGGGGTAAATCATCATTTGCCAAACGTTATCTGTCGATGCTGCAATCCCAGATTCTATAAATAATGCTTTTGAATAGGCATCTGCGGGGAATGACTGAACTTGGACATATCCATCATCTACAGTGTGCCCGCCGTACATGGTTGAAGAATGAAAGCTGCCATCTTTGTTTCTGTGGTCGTGCTTCAGCATAAGACCCACGCCGGTTTTCGTTAGAATCCAAGTGCGAGATGCGTCGTTACCCACATGAAAAGGTATTTGGATTTCTGAGTCTGTGCACTTTCGTATGTGCATAACAAGTTCTGCATCACCGAAGGTATTGCCTACATTATCTTTACTCACCTTCCCTCGAAACGCTTTACCGCAGAGCGCTTTTATCGAATTAAAAAACGCGTCGTGGGTAGGAATTGAGACCAAAGGTGCAGCCTTACCAAACGCCACATCGCTCATTCCGATTAGTCCTAGAAAGAGGTAGGTACAATGTCTTTTCATTTTTTATTCGCTATTACAGGTCGATACACGCTTTGCAGTGTAACTCATCTAGATTATCGGGTGTATAAACCATCGAAACGCATATGTATTCGAAATATAAATACTGCTGATAGTGGTGGCGTGTTAGCTTAACAACACATACAGCGTTTAATTTTTAGGGCACGAGAGTCAATATGAATAAATCTAAACAACTATTTACGCTAATTACATCAGAAGGTGAGCTTCAGGTATCGCTAAAAGAAGTAGACGTTCCAGAGCCGAAGGCTCATGAAGTGATTGTACGCATGGAAGCCTCTCCAATAAATCCGTCAGATATGTGGCCTATGTTTGGGCCAGCAAGCCTTGATAAGGCGTCTTTCGATGCTGATAAGAGCGCGTTGGTTGCGCCGGTACACAAGCCTTTGCTAAGCCGTATTAAGTCTCGTCTTGACCAAACTTTGCCTATCGGGAACGAAGGCGCAGGTACAGTGGTTGCTGCGGGCGACAGCCCTGAAGCGCAGGCATTAATGGGCAAAACAGTATCTATTCTTACCGGCGCAGCTTATACAGAGTATGCGTGTGTGCCCGTACAGGCATGTTTACCTCACATGGATAGCACTACGCCGCAACAAGCTGCGTCTTCATTTGTTAACCCACTTACTGCTCTTGGTATGGTTGAAACCATGCGTATGGAAGGGCATAAAGCCTTGGTTCACACTGCCGCGGCGTCTAACCTTGGGCAAATGCTAAACAAAATTTGTCTAGAACAGGGCGTAGAGCTAGTTAATATTGTACGTAGCCAAGAGCAGGTAGACCTACTTAAAGGTATTGGCGCGAAAATTGTGCTTGATTCCAGCAGCGAGAATTTCAAAGCTGAACTTTACCAGGCCATAGATAGCACTGGCGCTACACTTGCGTTCGACGCCATTGGTGGCGGTGAGCTAGTTAGCGATATCCTTACCATGATGGAAGCCTCGGGCAGTAAAGATGCAAAAGGTTTCAACACCTATGGTTCTGACAGCAATAAACAAGTTTATATCTATGGCGGCTTAGACTTCTCTCCGACAATTCTAAACCGCGCTTATGGTATGACGTGGAGCATTGGTGGTTGGTTGCTAATGCGCTTCTTAGGCAAGCTTGATAAGAAGCGTGTAGGTGAGCTTTACCAAAAAGTGGCAACGGAAATTAACACAACTTTTGCGTCGTCTTATAGTAAAGAGCTAAGTCTTGAAGAAGCCCTTCAGCCGGAAAATGTGGCGTTGTACAACGCGAAAAAGACCGGCACTAAGTACCTGATTGTGCCAAACAAGGGCTAATCAGCGCAGCGTTTAAATACGGCATTTTCAGCTAAACTTTGATTAATAAAAGGGTCTGTTGATCTTTGATGTACAAACTTAGGTTTAAAGTACACCAAAGGCTACAGGCCTTTTTTGTATTCGTTATCATCTAGCTGCAAAGAAGCTGAAAATGATGCGAAGTAACCCGTAACCGAGATAAAAGGTATTTGAGACAACATGCCTGAAGGCCCAGAGATTCGTCGCGCTGCAGATAAAGTCGAAGCGGTGATAAAAGATATCCCCCTAGAAAAAGTAGAGTTTGGATTAGCTCAGCTAAAACCCTATGTTAAACAGCTAGAAGGCGAAAACGTCTTGCGCATGGAAACCCGTGGCAAGGCGCTAATTACCCATTTTAGCAATGGGCTCTCTATGTATTCACACAACCAACTTTATGGCGTGTGGCATACCTGTAAACGCAACGAAATCCCCGATACTACCCGCCAGCTAAGGGTAGGGCTTCATACCGAAACACACAGTGCTATTTTATATAGTGCGTCTGACATTAGCATTTGGCCAACACAAACTATTCATGAACACCCTTTTTTACAAAGAGTTGGGCCCGACGTACTCAACGATTCAGTAACAGAAGAGTTGGTATTAGAACGCTTACGTTCAAAAGCATTCTATAACCGCGCGCTAAGCGGTTTATATTTGGATCAGCGCTTTATGGCTGGGCTGGGCAACTACCTTCGCAGCGAAATATTGTTTGCAGCAGGTGTGCATCCTTCACTCAAACCTTCTCAGTTAGATGATGAGCAGCTGCGTAGCTTGGCACATCACACCTTAGCAATATGCAAACGCAGTTGTGAAACCGGCGGCTATACCGTGTACACAGAACTACGCCAAGTGCTTGAAGCAAAAGGCGTTAACTTTGAAGGTACGCGATTTATGGTGTTCGACAGGGAAGAGCAGCCTTGTAGAGTCTGCGCCACTCCAATAAAACGCCAAACGTATAATGGGCGACGTCTTTATTGGTGTGGTCAATGTCAGGCAAAGTGATCTCGAACGCTTTCTTTTAGCCTACAGATAGCCTGCTATCGACTTAAGCAACATTGCTTATTAACCGGTATCGCATTTTGATTGAGTTTTGCGTGTAACCCAATCAATGAGGTTTGGTAGCCCTTCAGCGATGTACTCGACGCTTAACAAACATGAATACTAACATCACGTTTAACCCAAATGTTGCGATGCATAGCGATCCAATAGTGGCATCTCTGAAACTAAAGAATTGGGCCACGGTACCCGCGCCAATAGTGCCCAACATCATTCCCACGCGGGTGGCGTTTGAATAAAATGCTGAAGTAAAACCTGTCAAATCAGGCGCTTGTTGTTGCAGTAAGGTCAATCCAATACCGGCATATAAACCGTAGAACAGCGCGTTTAATATTTGAAGGGTCAATAACTCCCAACTCGACTGAGAAAAGTACACGCCAACGTAGAAGCAACAGCCGAAAATAAATGCTACTGCCATGATACCCGCAGGAGGGAAGCGTCGCGCTAATTTGGCTGCTAGCAGCATAGTAGGTATCTCAAGTGCAGCCACAACACCCATCATCAGCCCTGGCAAATTTTCCGGCAACCCCAGTTCATTCATTACGTACAAAGGCATAGATGATAAATACATGACATTGCCCGCCATTCCGGCAAGTATGGCCAACCCAACCAGCCAAAAAGGCAGCGATAACGAGCCCTTTAGAGTAGTGTTGAGTGAGTGTTGATTGGCTTTTTGCCCAGGCACAACCTTAACCACAAAAAGCGTCGCAACAACCACGCACGCGATAGCCACCGAAAAGGACGCTGCGAAGCCAAAATTGGCAACCAGCGTAAATGCCAGCGGCGGGCCTACCACCCAAGCAAGAGAGATGGCCGCGCGAACTTTTGAGTTAAATGCGGCTAAATCGATATCTTGGTTTTTTGCCCATAGCCCCGAAACGGTCAGCATTTGAGACACTGCCCCAGCGCCCACCGACATAAACAAGACGCCAGCAAGGAACACATGCCAAAACTGCTTGCTAAAGATAAAGGCGACCATGGCGATGCCCACGCAAATCATGGTTAGCCCGTAAAGACGATTTGCGTTAAAACCTTTGTCTGCCAAGTGCCCGAGGTACTGACTGATCACCAACCCTGATAGCGTAACGGACACCATATAAATACTTATATAAATAGGCTCAACGTTGATCTCATCAATGAGGAAATAGCTCATCAGTGGCGTAACAAACGACGATGTTAGGCCAGTTAATAGACTTAACAGTAAAAAAGGAAGCTGTGGAGAAAATGCGTGACGCGATGACATGAGGATACGAGCTCCGAGGGACTGTTAAACGTGGTTGACCGAATTTCGTAAAGAAAAGATCGCAGCCCTTAATAACGAGGGCGCATTATAAGTGCTGCGTATCTAATGTCTATGACAAAGCTTTTATTAGTTATGCCGTTTTAAATACTTGGTTTACTTCATATGCTCAAGCACTGCGCGCTTTTTAAATTTAAAGAAAGCTCGCAATTTCGCTAAGCGACTTTTTCTGCATGGCGTGTGCAGGAATTGTGGCGTTTTCCGTCGGATAGCCCGCAATAATGAGCATATAAGCACGATCGTTATCAGGCCGTTGGCAGACCTCGGTTAAAAAGTTCATTGGCTTTGGTGTGTGGGTCAAGGTTGCCAAACCTGTATTGTGAAGCGAAGTAATAAGCATACCCACCGCGATACCCACCGATTCGTGCACATAGTAGTTTTGGCTTTTTTCGCCCGTTTCTGTTTCACCAAATTTTTGACTGAATACGGCAATAAGCCAAGGCGCGGTTTCCAGATAGGGTTTACTTGCGTCAGTGCCTAACGGCTTTAGGTCATCTAGCCACTGTTGCCCCGCACGCCCATTATAAAAACCGCGCTCATGCGCTTCAGCCTGTTCGCGTATTTGTTGTTTTACTTCAGGCGACTGTATCGCGGCGAAATGCCAAGGCTGATGATTCGCTCCACTAGGTGCAGTGCCAGCGGTCAAAATACAGTTTTCAATTACCGCTTTATCAACGGGTCTGTCGCTAAAATGGCGAATGCTGTGGCGACGCTGCATGGTTTTCAAAAACTCCTCGCTGCGAGTAAGCATTTGCTCTTCAGGGTATTTAATAAAATCAGTTAGCGGAGAATGGTCATGAGGTTGCATTTATTATCTCTTTTTTATTGCTTTTAATTACTCTAACGTTTGTGGCACGTTAATAAAAATAAAAACGCGCTAAATCGACTTTGTTGAACACCGCGAAATAAAAAATAGCGTAAACGAGTATGCACAATAAAAAAGCGACTCACTCAGGCAAAAGTGAATCGCTTTGGTGCAATATGTTGATAGTAAGAAATATTGTTAGTGGCGTTTGAACGGCGGGCGAGTGCCGCGTTTCTGAGTATCAGTTTGCTCTTCTAGCATTTCAAGTTGGGCAACATCATACACAGGCATCATGGTTGTCACTCTGCGATACGGTGGTTTACCGCGCATGATGACTTCTTTCACTTCTACGTATTCAATTGCTTCTTGCCCTACTGATTCTAATTGCGCTACATCGTTAACCGATAAGCTTACTATTTTGCGTTTAAATGGCGGCTTTCCTGAATAATCAACTACTTGTACATCAACGGTTTCATCAGTTGATGACGTCATAGCTTGCGATGCGTTTGCAGAAAAACCAAGCGAAACAGCTGTAATTAATGAACCCAATAGATAGCGTAATTTCATGTCGTGTCCTCTCGTTGAATTGCTACTTTAGTCTATTGTATGACCAAAAATGTTCTAAACAATGGGTATTGGTGATAGATGATTGCTATCACCTAACTGGATATAGAGAATTTGAGTAATCAAGAGAATGGAGAGCGATTGAAAGAGAAGCTGCTGCGTTGAAAACGGAGTGTTTAACGATGGTGCGGAATGGATGGTTATGTGCACTATTATGGTGCTATAGCACCGTCTGGTATTGTAGAGTTTCGGTAAAATCAATCATTTACCCTTTGGTCTTTATCTTGCTGTCAATCAACACCTATGTAAAGAGTCGACAAAGGGTGCATGTGCGGTGAGTGTAAAATATAAAATCCCCATATTTGTTCTGCTAACTTTTTGGTTAGCATGTACATCTGCCGTGTCAGCGATAGAGCAAAATATTCCTCTTTCACAAAGCAAAGGCGGAACACTGTATCTAGAAGCGACCCTAGAATCGAACATAAAGGCTTCGTTTCTATTAGATACGGGTTCAAGCTTATTAACCCTCAATCAAGCTACGTTCGATGCGCTAACAAGAAATCAAAAGCTTCTTGCAACCAGAACCTCTGCTGCCAGAATGGCAAATGGAAAGATCGTTAAAATATCTCAGTATCAATTAAACTCGGTTCGTATAGGAAATACGTGCGAAGTGGGGCCAGTGGAAGTGGCCGTGCTTCCCAAAGGGAACAATATTTTAGGTATTAATACGTTGCTAAGGGTCGCACCTTTAACTATAACACCAGACGCTGTGATTCTAGCCGGGTGTGAATAGCGTGAATGACTCACTTTTGTTTAATTAAACACCAACAAAAAAGCGAACCCGAAGGTTCGCTTTCAAATTTGTTTTTCGCTGGAAGATTAAATTAATCGTCGCACTCGCTAACGTCGCCGCCCATTTGCTCTTTCATTTTTACGCAAGCTTCATAAGCTTTCTTCGCTGCGGCGTCTTTAAATTCGCCTGCTTTTTCAGCCGTTGCGTCGTATGCATCAGAAGCCATTTTTTTACCGTCTTCATACGCCTCAGAGGTCGCGTCTTTGGTTTTATCCCAAGAATCTGCAGCACTTTCTTTTGCGCTGTCATAGGCGTCTGCTGTCGCTTCGCCCGCTTTTTCCATCTCTTTTTTTACTTCGCTTTTCGTCTCTTCGCTAGACTCAGTACAGCCCATTAAAGACAGTAACAGTGCTAACGCCATTGCTTTAGTTTTCATTGTGAAGCTCCTTTTGCTGGGATAGTGGCTTATTTCTAAGCCTGTCAACATGGTGTGGCCGAATAGGCATTGTGAAACCACTTGCTACGTGCCATTTTTTGATCATATTCGGCAAGCTGCATATTCGACGAATCCAGTCTAGCCTACTTACCAGATAAAGTGTAAGTAGACTTTATACCGAAAAATGAAAGGTTTATAACCAAAAATAAACCTAGCTAAGATTGAACAAAGAATTTGGATATCCTGTTCTGCAAAGCGTGATGTGGGTTACTCTTCTGGGCCTTGTGTGGTGAATATAAGATGTCGACGCATATCCTTCAACACGACGCCTTTTTTAAGCAGCGCTGCGCTTAATTTTCGCTGCCACTTCTTTAGCTCGGGTTCAGCGTTTGACACCGCTTCTTCATTTTCGAATTGAAAGCGAAGCAGTAAAGAACCCGGGAATTGATGATACTGAACGTCAAACCAACACTGTTGCATACCTTTTAACTCTTCAAGCGCTTGTGCTTCAAGGCTATCGGCTACACTAAAAACCAGTGCTTGCTGTTTGAGTTGAACGGCAGAAAGTTTTTTCATTACAACTGCTTCTCTATAGACACTTCAACGCTCTCGGTGACATCCGCACCTTCAATAGTTAGCCACATTTGTCCATCTTGAATAGTAACCTGTATTTGCATAGAGCGATGAACAGCATTGGCCAAAGTAGCGGCAAGCGACTCTGGCAAAGTGAAAACTGATAAGTTCTTTTTGGTTTGTAGCTTGTTATGTTCTTTCTTCCACCACGCGTCGAAGCTGTTGTCGGCGTAGGAATAAATCATCATTTGTTGGCTTTGATTGCAGCCCTTTTTGATGCGCTGTTCAGAGGGTTGGCCTAACTCAATCCACAGTTCTATTTCATCGCTAAAACTCTTTTGCCATAAATCTGGAACGTCGTCGTCAGACAGTCCTTTGGTAAACTGTAGGCGTTCATGAGCATTAACAATAAACGCAACCACGCGCAGCATCATTCGTTCGTCATTTTCAGAAGGGTGACGGGCAATAGTAAGGTTGTGGTCGTTGTAGTAATTGCGATCCATATCCGTTATGGATATGTCAGCTTTAAAAATGGTCGCTTTAAGAGCCATGGTGTCCCTGCTTTGTTCTTAGGAGGCTTGAAGTTAACCCCGTGTGCTATGTAAAAAATGGCATAGCAAGTTTTGGCGCTATAGTAGCAGTAAAAAGCAAATTTCGCTGTAGGTGAGTAGCGCCCAATACAAGTATTTGTCGGTTTATTTATTGGAGCGCGAAATTTCTAGTGAAGCTTCTCGGTCATATTGGACATCGCGCAAAGCGCGGATAACCAAAAACTAAAGAAACAAAAGCTTGAAACAGAATTCTTGGTTACGCTTTTATCCGACGACAAACTAGACACTATTCGTGAGTTCGGCGTTGGATTCTATTTAGATACTGTGACTGAGTTAAAGTACAAAACCTATGGCATTAACTTAACAAAAGATAAAAGCGGTAATAGTGTTTTACCAGCACCCAGCATTTTCATGCTCAATAAAAAAGGGCAGGTTTTGTTTAGCTATGTTAACCCAGACTTCAAAGTTCGCCCGTCGGCAGACTTAGTTTTAGCGGTTGCGAAAACCCTTAAAAAAGAAATGTAATGCGAATAGCCTTACCAAGGCGTTGTTCTTGGTAAGGCATGCCAAAAGAACTTTATGATATCGAGCACTACATTTCATCGTGTCTAATATTGATTAAGTTAGATTCGCACGTATTTGACTGTCATAACGAGCTGTACTTAACCATTCAGCAAGTCACCCTATCTCAAACTGTAAGGAGTATGCATTTACACTGAGATCAATGAAGTGATGTGCGCGGCTAGACGTTTAGGTTCAATATAAGTGTCGCCTTTACAGTTGTTTACGACGCTTAATAGCTGAGTAAGTAAGTGTTTATTCGCTACGTTCCGCTGACATATAGCGTGAACGGTATTGAGTTCAAGTGTACTTGCTAACGCGTACACACCTTTCAAATTGCGATTCATTAGAAGCGTGTTTAACACGCGGTTAGCGGTGTATCGACGCCACGCCATATGATAGCTGTCGAAATCGCACGTTAAGTCAACACTTAACGCTACACGAAGCGCCCAAGACAATGGGCGAAAGTGTAAAAGATGTTCGGTTAGTAAGAATATTTCAAGTGCGTGGTCAACAAACAGTGACGGCTTCGCAGTATCGCTTAGCTCAATAATGGGGAATAGCCCTTCAGCAGCGAACATAGACTCTACGAATTCAAAGGTGTAATACCCGTTACCATGAAGAGCAAGAAGGCATGTCTCAATTTCATCGAGAAGCGTTTCATCGAGGGTATTAGCAATGTCTTGAAGCGTTAGGTTATCTAAAAACTTCGCAATGTTCGGGTAGAGGGCATTAATCTCAGCCCATTTACTTTCTTTTGAATGACGTAAGGCTCTCTGATATTTGAGAACGTCGTCATGCCGTGTTAAATCGATTTGGGTGTGCAATTCGTTTCTCGAATAAATCCATCCTGCCCAAGCTATCATTGGCGAGTCCGCTAATCCAAGTGCGTGGAGCTTGTTGAGCGAAGAACCTAATGAGCATACCGCTTCCACCAAGCCATGGGCTGCCTTTACATCATTCCCCATAAAATCGGGTTCTTCTTGCATATGTTCGAATGAATACACGCCATTACGCCAGCCTGCTAAATAGCAGCCTTCTATACATTTTCCGCACATGACTGTGCTCCTGTTAGTGTTTTTTGGTGATAATGAAGAGGCCTGTTGCTCTTTAGTGGTATTTAGCCTGGTGAACAAGGCGTACACCTAAGAGTAACTGGCTCCTTACTATCGAAAATTGAGAAAAGTGATGAAGAAAAGCATCGATAGAGTGAAGTTAGATGCCTAGAACGAACTTAAAACAAATTTTGTTTCAAAAAAAGCACTGTTTTGTCCCGTTATAAAAAAGTTATTTTCTGCAAGAGTGCGAGGTTTACAGCGTCAAGTGGTATAGTAGGGCTTACGTCTTAACCCATCGTATTTCTATGATAAATAAAAATTTTCCATTACTTGATTTACATCGTCATTTAGATGGCAATGTGCGTCTGCAAACCATTCTGGAGCTCGGTCAGCAATTTAACATTTGTTTGCCAGCTTATTCGTTAGAAGGCTTGCGACCGCATGTTCAAGTAATGGAGATCGCCCCCGATTTGGTGTCATTTTTAGATAAGCTTACTTGGGGCGTTAAGGTGTTAGGCAGTCTCGACGCCTGCAAACGGGTGGCGATAGAGAATGTAGAAGATGCGGCTAAGCAGGGTATTGACTACACAGAGCTGCGTTTTAGTCCTTATTTTATGGGTGAAAGTCACGGGCTACCAACTCAAGGTGTGGTTGAGGCCGTGATAGACGGTGTAAAAAGCGCAGCTAAAAATCACGATGTTAAAGTTAATCTCATCGGTATTTTGTCGCGTTCTTATGGCGCAAAAGTATGTCAGCATGAGCTAGATTCAATCTTGGCCTGTAAAGCGCATATAACTGCAATTGATTTGGCGGGAGATGAAAAAGGCTTTCCTGGCAACATGTTCATAGAGCACTTTACAAAAGTGCGCCGCGAAGGGCTGCCTATCACAATTCATGCAGGTGAAGCAGTAGGCCCACAGAGTATTTGGCAAGCCATTAACGACTTAGGTGCTGTGCGAATAGGGCACGGCGTTAATGCTATTAATGATGCTAAGCTAATGGACTATTTGCGCGACAACCGTATTGGTATTGAAAGCTGTTTAACCAGCAACGTATTGACGAACACGGTCACATCATTAACTGAGCACCCGTTAACAACCTTTTTGGAACACGGCATACTCGCCTGTCTGAATACCGACGATCCGGCAGTTCAAGGTGTAGAGCTAGATCATGAATTCTCCGTTGCAGCTAAGCAAGCTGGCCTTATGCCTTCTCATATTAAACAAGCGCAAGAGAATGCGCTTGCAATTGCTTTTTTAAGTGAAAGCGAAAAAGCCGCACTTAAGCGCAAAGTAAACTAATCCGAAAGATAAAAATCGTGCCGTGGTTAAGCGGACAGTAACATTATTTTGATTAATAATGCCACCGGTGGCATTATTGTCGTGATGTGAATATTTTGTTTCTTAAACGTAATCAGTTACGACTTAAATAATGGAGCTTTTATGCTGCGCTTTATACCTGATGTTGACCGTTCTATGAGTAGCTACCCCAGCCGTTTCACACACCGCCGGGCTTTGGGATGGGTGGCGTTTATTGTGACCCTTCTAACTTGTTCCTATGTGTCGGCATCTACAGACGAAGACTGGAAAATTGCTGAACAGATTGTAAATCAGATTCAGCTGCCGAATATTCCAAATGAAAAATTTGTGGTTGATGTGAGTGATACTTCACTAAGCGCAGCGCGAGCGCCAATTCAAAGTGTAATTGACGAGGCTTCGGCCAGCGGCGGCGGGATTGTTGTTGTGCCCAAAGGAACATGGCAAGTAGACGGTCCTATTCGTCTTAAAAGCAAAGTGAACTTGCACCTAGAGGAGGGCGCTACTCTGCTGTTTTCCGGCGACCCTTCGCACTACCTACCCGTGGTTAAAACCCGTTGGGAGGGTACTGAGGTATTTACCTATTCACCGCTAATTTATGCGCTAAATGTGGAAGATGTGGCCATTACGGGTAAAGGCACTATCGACGGAAATGCCCAATCGGCGTTCATTGGCTGGTATGAGAAACAAAATACAGATATGCATGCGCTTCGTAAAATGGGGTTTGATGGCGTTCCAGTAGAGAAGCGTCAGTTCGGAGAAGGGCATTACTTGCGCCCTCCGCTTATTCAGTTTTTCCACGCCAAGCGTGTGCTGCTTGAAGATTATACAGCCCTGAATTCCCCGTTTTGGGTTAATCACCTGGTTTATACGTCTCACGCTACGGTGAGACGAGTGAAGGTAGAAAGTCACCTGTACAATAACGACGGGTTAGATATTGAGTCGAGCCAGTTTGTGCTTGCTGAAGATAATCACTTTAGAACCGGTGATGACGGTATCGTTATTAAGTCTGGCAGAGACGCAGACGGTCGAAATATAGGTATACCTAGCACAGACATTGTTGCACGAAACAATGATTTAGGCGGGGAAGACGGCATTGGTCTTGGTTCGGAAATGTCGGGCGGCATTAAGCGCGTATTTTTCGAGAACAATGTCTTGCATGAGGGAGACTCAGCATATCGTTTTAAAAGCAACTTAGACAGAGGCGGGCGCGTAGAAATGGTTCGAATTAGAGGCAGTAAAGTGGCTTCGTTTAAGCACTTATTCTGGTTCCAGCTAAACTACCCAAGTAATTTACACGGTAATTTTCCGGCTACCTATACCGACATTATTATTGAAGATTTAACGGTAGAAAATGTAGGAACGGTTTTGGAAATTCACGCTCCAGACGCAGCTCCTGTGCATAACGTTAAGTTTAAAGACATTAAAATTAAAGAAGCAGAAGAAATTCTTATCCTAGAAAATGCCGACGATATTAGCTTTGAAAATGTCACCATAGGTGAGCAAATCTGGAACGGCACGTTTTCTTCGCTGCACATTGAATCTGTTACTCGCTAGAAAACAGGTTAAACGCGATAGGTTGTTCGCATTGGTCCTTTATTTTCGCCGTAACAAGCGGCTAATTAATTGTAGGCGAACCTATTTAGGTTCGCTGGCTTTCAGTTTCGACCAGCTCAACAACAAGGCGTAAATTACTTTGTGTTGATACCGCATTAAATGGGTAGCAGGTAACTAAATAGAGCTGCTGCCCATTTACATCTACTTTCATTGCCGAGGCGGCATCGACTATCGTCTTCGATACAACCCGATAGGTTACCCACTGTGAGTTCGGCAACTGCAATTGCATAATATCTCTGGCTCTCACCTTCTTTAAGAACGTGAAGTGAGTATCTCTATGCCCGCCAATCACACTACCACCCTGTCCGAGTGGGGGCGAGTCGGTGTGGTGTCCAGGGCCAAATGCAAGGGCGTTTCCCTGTGCGCCTTCTAGTACATACAGCTGCGTTTCGCTTTTGGCATGAACCAGCTTGCCCACTGGCCAGGTATCAGACCAACGCCAAGGCTTCTGGTTAGCACCAGTGGTTAGCGTTTCTTCCCACGAAGATTGAATCAAATACTGCGCGAGCTCGGCTTTCAGTAATATCCAGCCAGCTTTGCCAAAGCTGGCTGTGGCGATCAAGACTAAGATGATGGTAAAAGAGTATTTAATCATTGTTTGTCCAAGCAATATTCAGTCAAAAAATAAAGAAATGAGCCTAAGGTGCTAACCTCGTTCCCCCTTTGTTTCGCAAAAAGGCGATGCTGTGAAAAAGCGACAATAAAAGCATGGCAATCATGCCTAATACGACATGTTCAGATACACCCGCTGCGGTTTGGGGGTAACTGATTTGTCTGAATTGCGTTCCCTGTGGCATTAAGTTTCTTACGTTTTCGGTGGAAGAAGGTATGCGCTGTGTATTTGCTATTTTTTCTTCAATAGCAACGAAGCTGGTGAACTCTGTTATAAGTTTATGGGGCAGGGCTACAGCAAGAATGTCCTGTTTTACTTCATCTACATTTCGCCCTAACGCTTTTTCATCCATTAACGCCGCCACTTTCTTTCTTGCCCACGCAGTCGCTACGCCAATGTGTTGGGTAGAACCTGTCGACGTTGGCGATATTGCTACCGAACTGGTCCACTCGCGAGTGGTGCCCTGCTTGTCTACTAGTGTGCCTTTAAGGGTTATTTTTCCGCTTGTACCGGCGTTATGAGGCAGTTTCACATTCAAGAGCAAAGGTACTCCCGCGTATAAATCAGGGATCTTAGAAGGGTAAATCTCTGCTGACTGTGCATAGCCAGCTGGTAGAGTGAGGCTTAAATTACTCAACACAGGGCTTTCTAACTTATAAAGCAAGCTATCCATTTGCTGTTTAATATCTGCAGTATTGCTAACAAATACATAGCTTCCGCGACCAAACTGAGCGGCTCGGGTCATAAAATAACTATTGGGCGCGCTGCCTATGCCTACTGTAAAAAGGCGCGCATCACCCAGTTCGTTCTTTATTTGCGAGAACAATGCAGCTTCATTGCCTACCGCCCCATCGGTGATAAAGACAACTTGTTTTATAAAGTTTTCAGCTGTCGTGGGTTTAAGTGCGGCATTAAGCGCTGGTGCCATTTCAGTGCCGCCCCCTGCATTGAGGTGCTTTACAAAGTTCCTCGCATATTGCTTGTTTCGTGTTGTTCCCTCTACCGAGGTTTCAAACAAACGCGTGGTGTCATTGTTAAATGCTACAACATTAAATCGGTCTTTCTCACTCAAGCGGTCTATCGCTAATTGTAAACTCTCTTTTGCGTCGACAATTGGCCGACCTCCCATAGAGCCTGACGTGTCGATAACGAAGGTGATATCGCGATCAAAATCCTGTAAATCTTGGCTCTTCACTTGTGGCGGCATTAGCATAACAAGGGCGTAGTCATGCTGATCTTTTGATTCAGTGAAAATAGCTGCTTGTGGTGCACTAGAGGGCGAAGGCTGCCACTCTAGCCAAATGTCTCGGTCCATTTTGATATTGCTTTGATTAAAGGTGACAAGATAATTACCTGTGGATTCTGACCAATTCACACGGTGATTTCTGCTAGTGACGCTATTAAGCGTTAAACCAGTATTTAGTGTTGCGTTGAACGTAAGTTGCGGGCCTTCATTGCCTTCTCTCATATAAGGCGTGATAGCTCTGGCATCGGGTACCTGATCTGTGGGTTCTCCCCAACCTGTACCTGATATTTCAGCCACTGTATTCTCGTTAAACTGATTTAGGGGAATGCCGGGCGAATAGCGAGGAGTGAGCGTAGTAGGCAAGTGAAAAGTAAATTTTCCATCGCGGTAGTCTACCTGTTGGACGTACTGAAGTGTCACCGTTATTTCCTCACCCGGCGCTATATTCGCGACCTGCTGAGTAAATAAATTTGGGCGTTGTTGCTCTGTTAAACTGGCTTTCTTTCCCGCTTTTTTGGCCGCTTCAAATGCTTCTTTCGCTTCTGCCTTCGGCTTAATTTGCCCCCGGATTATTCTGTCTCCTATTAGCATTTCCATACTGTTAATCGCCGCGTTTTCATTAAGCGGAAAGGTATACACAGCATGCTTCCATTCATTCCTAGTGTTAGTGAATTTTTGAGAATAGGTAACGTGCGCAATCATGCCATTCACCTGTAAATCCACGTCAGTTGAATGCAATAGAGCGGGGGAATACTCACCGTCCACGCTTTGCAGCATCAATTCGCCAGACTCAGCGCGACTTAGCGGGCTAACTACTATGCCAAGCAAAAAGCAGAGGAAGGAAGTAAGGATAAGCAACCTGTGATTACGCGGCTTGGCTGCATGTTGCCGTTCCCTAAACCAAGGTTTGTGAGTATTGGCAGGCGTTAAATAATCCCGTTTGGGTGTTTTGGAAAATAGCATCAGGTAAGCTCGCTTTAGTATCGACACTTACCATTAAGCGCCCTGAATAGGGCGAATTGTGAACAGAGATTATGGCAATCTAATGGGCAATGGTGGCGAAGGTGTTACTCGCCTGCCATGGCGCGACCTTTGGTTTTAACACTGGCTATCAGCATATAAATACTGGTAGCAAGTAAGCACGCAAATAAGTAACCCATCAACCCTTGAGGGCCGACTAAAAAGTTATCGGCAATAAGTGGGCCTACTACTGAACCCACGCTATAGCTGAAAAGCATGACCTGTGTGGCGCATACAATGAAGCTAGCATCGAGTTTGTCGCAGGCGAGATTTATTGCCACTGGGTATAGGGCAAATATTGCCATACCTAATAGAAACAGACCCGCTCCCAAAGCGTATATACCACTAACCGCTGCGGTTAATGTTATGGCGGCGACACCCAGTAAACAAAATAGTGCCATGAGTAACGTGCGGCCTAACTACTTGGATAACGCAGGAATTAAAGGTTGAACTGCCATAGCGCCTAAAATAATTAAGGCCATTAAGCTACCCAAATCGTCATGAGCAATGCCGCGGTTTAATAGTTCAAGGGGCATTAAGCCGTAAATGGCACCTAGGGTTAAGCCTGACACTATGCAACCAATAATTGCGGCATGATTTAGTTTCGATATTTGCTTTAGCGACAGTGGCGTACTGTGGGAAGATTCAGGCTGTTCGCTCTTTGCAAACAAAAGTACGCCAATGGCTAAAATCAACATGGTGAAAATGGCAGCAAAAGGAAGCATGCCGCCTACGCCAATAGCGCCAATACCTAACTGACCTAAAGAACTTCCCCCGTAAAGTGCGCCCATGTATAAGCCTAAACGTTTGGCTCTATCAGCTTCGTCGCCGTGTAAAAGCCACGACTCTACGATAACAAATACACCCGCTACAGCAACGCCAGCCACTAACCGAGCCACAAGCCAAACTGCGGTGTGAGCAAACAAAGGCATTACTACAATAGTTAGTAATAGTACGCCTAAACACAGCGCAAAACCGTGCTTGTAACCAACGCGGGTTACCAACGGTTCAATACTAAGGGCACCCACTAGTAGTCCAGCGTAAAAGCTGCTAGCCAGCCAACTGGCGATAGCCGTGTCTAGGTTGTAATGGCTGAGCATTAGTGGGATCAGACTCATCAAATAGCCAGACGCAACTGCGTAAATACCCAGCGCAATAACGGGAACAGAAACCCGCGCTTTGGCTGGCGGGATAAGGGTGTTGTCCAAGGTAATGCCTTACATTAAAGGAAAGAGAAGATAATTTCGCGGCGCGAATATGAGGCAAATTCTGATATAGGTAAAATGAAAAGAAATGCTCGTAAAGATGCTAAAAATTGATGGTGAGGAAGGCGCTGCTAGATAGTGCATGCGCCTTAGATAGTTTAAGCATTAGCGCCTTAAATCATCCGGTGTATGATCTGCCACAAATGCGTTTCTTTCGCCCATAGGTTTATCTTCTCCTACCGTACTGTCCGCGGAGGTTTGTAGCTCTATCGACGAGTTTACCTCTGCACCAATTAGAATGATATACGCGGTTAAGTACAGCCACATAAGCAAAATAATAATGCCCCCAACGGATCCGTAGGTTTTGTTGTAGCTTCCAAATTCATTGAGGTATATCGAAAAGCCATACGAGGCTACTACCCATAATAAGGTGGCAAAAACTGAACCCGGTGTCACCCAGCGCCACTGGGCTTCTCTTCGGTGAGGGGCATATCGGTATAGGGCTGAAAGCGCAATATTAAATAAGGCCAGCATAACTGGCCAAGTCACCCACATGGCTTGCTCGGTACTAAGGGCACTTGACGTCATCCAGTTTATTGCTTCGGGTAAAATGGTGATGCAGGCGAGGGACACAATTACGGTAAGGATCATAAATATGGTGCACGTAATGCGCGCTAGAATACCTTTGAAAAAGCCTCTTCCTTCCGCCTCGCTATAGGTAATGTTGCATGCTTTTATCAGTGCGTTGGCGCCTTTGCTACTGCTCCACAGTGACAAGAGCAGAGTAAATAAAAAACTCCAGCCTAATGCAGTATTCGACTTCTCAGTTAAATTTTTAAGCTGTTCTTCAATGATGTAGCGACTGTCATTTGGCACCACGTTTACCAGCAATGCCATGTGGCGTTGCAGTTCATCGGGAGAGACAACAAGCCCATACAAGGCAATAGTTGCCCCTAATAGTGGGAAGATAGCCAGCAAGCAGTAAAAGGCAACGCCAGCAGAGATAAGAGGAATGTTGTCTTTTTGCAGGCTAGTGAAAATACGCTTTGAAATACTCCACCAACTTTTCAAAGAAAGCTCGAATGCAGATTTAGCGTGGTTGAAACGTTCCTTGCTCATGTGTCCTCATGTTTTGCCTAATCGATAGAACTCTTAAAGCTTGATACATGAAAACTTCGCTGTCGGCTTACATCAACTTAAAAAAGGAGCGAGAAAGAAGCTCTGTAAATCGTTCACAAAATCTGAATATGTGCGTGACTATCAATGTTGATGAAAATGTTGTTTTTTCATTTATTGTAATTCATTCAATGGCTTACGTTTGTTGGTTTGGGTGGTTTGTAATTTGCACCTCCAAAAGCATCCTAGCTAGATAGTAAGAGCTAGGTTATGCCATGCACAAACTAACGCGTTCACCTGATGGGATTTGCTAAAGGTGGTAGGCGGACAGTTATTCTCGTCGTGTGGCGACCCCTGCTTTTACTAGTTTTACATTTCGTCTTTCAAAAGGAGTGAACATTATGAGCAACACCCAAAACCTTAAAGTCAAAAAAATCGCTATTTTGGCAACTAATGGTTTTGAGCAAAGCGAGTTGATTCAACCAAGAGACAAGTTTATTGAGCAAGGTGCTGACGTTGATGTGCTATCTATTGATGATCAGACAACAATTAAAGCATGGGACGAAGACAACTGGGGAAAAGAAATTAACGTTGATAAACAAGTTACGTCTGTAAACCCTGAAGATTACGATGCCCTTGTGCTACCCGGCGGTCAAATCAATCCCGATGTGCTGCGTACCAATGAAGATGCTGTTGCCTTCATCAAAAGTGCAAACAGCGCGGCAAGTATTAAAGCTATAGGTGCTATCTGTCATGGTCCATGGTTGCTGGTGGAGTCTGGGTTAGCGAAAGGTGCAACACTCACTTCGTTTCCTAGTATCCAAACAGATCTCAAAAATGCTGGTGCGACCTGGGTTGATAAAGAAGTGGTGACCCACTCAAAACTAGTCACTAGTAGAAACCCAGATGATATTCCAGCTTTCGTAAACAAAATTAGTGAAATGGTTGCCCAGTAAAAAGGAGGAAGTGTATGTCCACCGCAGCTACAAATAAAAAGGTTATCGCGATAACGGGGGCTTCCAGCGGCATTGGCAAAGAAACGGCAAAGCAACTGGTAAATAACGGTTTTAACGTTGCCCTTTTAGCAAGAAGTGAGGACAAACTGCGTGCCTTAGTCGAAGAGCTTGGCAATGATGTTGCGTTCGCTGTAAAAGCTGACGTAAGCGACTTTAATGAGTTAGATAAGGCGTTTAAACAGGTAAGCGAACATTTCGGTCGTATTGACGGCATTTTCGCCAATGCAGGGCGCGGCGCGAAAGCCGCCGGCATTGAAAAGGGGGACGTAGATGACTGGGATGGCATGCTGGGCGCAAACGTAAATGGACTACTTTATACCGCAAAAACCGGATTGCCGTACCTGCGCGATACGCAAGGCCACTTCATTATTACGTCTTCGGTCGCCGGTCGAATAGCCCTGAAAGGCTCTGTATATGGGGCAAGTAAGTGGTTTGCTTATGGTTTCGGTCAGAACCTCGCAGAAGAAATGCGCGAGTGGGGCGGCCGCTGTACAACTATCTGCCCTGGCATGGTGAATACGCCATTTTTCGATGAGCCTAAGGAAGATAAGCTTCAGCCAGCGGATATCGCAAAATCGGTATTGTTTGCCCTAAACGCAGAAGAGTCAGCCTGCGTTCGCGAGGTTTATGTTATGCCGGCGAAGTAAACGAACTGACCACGGGCAAGAGATAGTCTATTCAAGCAAAGGGCAGGGTTAGTCACTGCCCTTTTTTATTTGCCCCGCCTGTACGTTTAACCTGACTTATTAATTTCATGAAGCTATTCAAATTAGCCAAATAAAGTATTTTCCCCATCCTGTTACCCCTAATCTAGGTGTGTAGATAAGCGCTAGTTGAGTGAGATAGGCGATTGCAAACTCCTCATTGAAATGGCTTTCCCAAAGGGCCCGCGGCGCAATAACAATAACAGGAGAGTAAGATGTCTAACGAATTTACGGGTAAGACCGCTATTATTTCTGGCGCCGCTGGCGGCATAGGGTTAGCGCTGGCAGAGGCATTGGCAAGGCAGGGTATGAATATCGTCATGGGCGATATTGATAATGCTGCATTAACCGAATCGGGTAACGACTTACGTGAGAAAGGTTTCGATGTATTGACTTGCGCCCTTGATGTTACCGATTACGCTCAGTGGGAAGATATTGTAGCTAACGCCAAAGAGAAGTTTGGCAAGGTTCATATGGTCATCAATAATGCTGGCGTTGGCGGTACGCCGGGGAAAGTTGAAGATTCGGAGCATGAGACCTGGCGCTGGGTAATGGACGTCAACGTTATGGGCGTACTCTATGGCGCACAAGCATGCGTGCCAGCTATTAAAGAGCACGGCGAAGGAGGTTGGGTGCTAAACGTGGCGTCGATGGCAGGAATGATGGGCATGCCATATGCGGCGGCCTATTGCGCATCAAAGGCTGCGGTTGTCTCTATGACGGAAAGCTGGGTACCAGAACTGAAACCTTTTGGAATCCATACTTCTGTATTGTGTCCAGCATTCGTGAAAACCCGCATTCACGAGTCGTATAGAAATAGGCAGCAAAAATATGCAGTAGCCGCTGAAAAACGCATTGATAAAGAGAAGCTTAAAGCCGGAGCTCAAGCAGCCACTAAAGCAGTAGAGTCGGGAATCGATGTCTCTGTGCTAGCTGAACGCGTGATAGAGGCGCTTCAGTCAGAGCAAACTTATATTTATACCCACCCGAATTATCGAAAGGTCACTACGGCGCGCTTTAGCGCGATTGATAGCGCCTTTGTCGATGCTGAGCAGAGTCAGGCTGTTGGTCATCTTATTGATGATGAAATCGTGACTTTTTAGTTCATTCGCGGCTACGGTTTGCGTATAAACACACGAAAGAGCCCTGAATCTTGTCTTCCAAAAGCCGTTATATAACGGCTTTTGGTGTTGTGAGAGTCTGAAGGTCAATGACGCGGTCACAGACTTTTTCTAGCTGTGTTCTATCGTGGCTGATAAAGAGCACCGTGCAATTTTCTTCTCTGCATTGATCGACAAGTAAGTGAGTAATTGCCTTACTTGTAATGGGGTCGAGCCTAGATGTTGTCTCGTCAGCTATAAGTAGCTTGGGCTTTAGTAGCAGCGCGCGCAGCAATGCAATGCGTTGAAGCTCACCTCCACTTACCTCAGAGGCGCTGCGCTCAAACAATCGCTGGTTAAGGCCTAGTTGAGATGAAAGTAAATCGGCACGCTTTTTAGACACCTTGTGAAGCTTTATTACGTCATCAATCAATGATTTAAGCGTAGTGTGATCGGCAAATGAACTGGGGGGATCTTGATACAGCTTTAGGGTTTGATAACGGTGTAAAAGCGTATGAAACGCAATATTGCCTTGATAGGGTAGAAGCCCAAGTAGAGCATCACCTAGAGACGTTTTTCCACTGCCGCTATCACCACAAAGCCCGACAATTTCGCCTTCCCCTAAAGAAAAACTAAGGCCAGTAAATAGTGTACGGTTACCTCTCATAATTGTGAGATCATTCACCGATACCAGCGGTGCAAACCTATGCGTTTTTTTTGTGGTAGCCGTCCAGTGTTGCGGAGCCGACGCAATAAGGGTTTTGGTATAGTTTGAAGACGGGGAGGACAGTATCTTGCGGGTATCACCTGTTTCAACCAGTTTCCCG
This sequence comes from Alteromonas sp. CNT1-28, assembly GCF_022348345.1. Lineage (NCBI taxonomy): Bacteria > Pseudomonadati > Pseudomonadota > Gammaproteobacteria > Alteromonadales > Alteromonadaceae > Alteromonas > Alteromonas sp. CNT1-28. Next base: position 81,044 of record NZ_JAKREZ010000017.1, read on the forward strand.
TTTTTAAGCACCATACATTTACCACCCAGTGCCTCTGCCACTGAAACATCGTGCGTAATGGTAAGTAGCGTACCGTCGTTAGCTTTTTGCTTTAGTTGCTCAATAATATGATGTTTGCGTCCGGCATCTAGCCCTTTTGTGGGTTCGTCGGCTAGAAATAAAGGTGCATTAGTCGCTGATGCACAGGCAAAAGCAACACGCTGTGCCATTCCACCGGAAAGTTGAGAAGGGACCTTATCACTGTCGTCTTTAAGAGCCAGGTTTTCTAGCTGTGTCTTCGCACTCTTTTGTGCTTCGCGAGCACCGTTACCCAATGTAAACCGAAAAACTTCGGCGACTTGCTGGCGAATTTTCATCATTGGGCTTAGAGAATGCCATGGCTCTTGCGGCAGCATAGCAATGTCTCGCCCCCACAATTGTTCACATTCACGTAGGTTGGCACGAAGCATATCTACACCGTTTACCAGAACATTTCCCGTAACCCTCAGTGCAGGTGGTAAGTCGCCCATAATTGCTTGCGCTAGCAGACTTTTACCTGCCCCGGTTTCACCCAATATAGTCAGTGTCTCGCCTTGTTCAAGGTTAAGGGATAGATCCTCTACAATAATGGTGTCTTGCGCGTAAATTGATAAGTGTTCAATAGCAATGTATTGGCTCACAGTTTGCGCTCCAATGCATCACTCTTTGATAGTCTACTGCTGCTGTCAAAAATGAACTTATTTAAACGAGGTGTTTTGTCACTCTTCGCAGAAAGTAAGTGAAAGCCCAGTACGAGAACGAATAGGGTGGAAATAGGTTGTGCGAGCAGCCAAGGTGCTTCGTGATAGTATGGAAAGAGCTCAACTATCATCAGCCCAAGCTCAGGGCTGGGTGGTTTTAAACCAACATAAACGAAGCCCACCGATGCCATGGCGATAATTGAGGAGGAGGCACCAAAAGCAGCAAGTGATAACACGTCTTGTCGAATGGCGGGCCATATATGCTTACTAAATAAATAGCGTTTTGGAAAACCCATTAGCGCAGAGTTTTCCAGTGCAGGGCCTGTCACTACTGGTAGAGTGATAGCACGTACCAGCCTGAAGTACTCGACGGCCAGTACTAAGGAAATGGCTAAATACAGCATAATGAAAGAGCCTGGTACTAGCGCCGCGAAAAGAAGAATAAGTACCAGTCCGGGGAGCGCCAATATTGTATTGGCAATGAAATTCAACGTCGTATCTACCCAACCTCTACACCACGCTGCAATTACGCCCGTTAGCACGCCAATGATTGATGAACTTAGTACACACAGTGCAGCGAGAGAAAGTGATATGCGCAGACCCTCTGAGATTCTGGCTAACATGTCGCGTCCGAACTGATCTGTACCTAACCAATGTTGCGCACTTGGGGCTTCGAGCACTTGCTTTAAATTTTGTTGATTACCGTTTGTTCCCAATAGAACAGGCTCGCCCAACGCAAGTAATAAGAGCAGCATCAAAAGTGAAAAGCCAATCAATTTTTCAACAGGTAAGGCGGGTGTCTTCATTGGCTATGTCCTCGATTTTCCCTCACCCTTGGGTCGAGTGCATACTGACTTAAATCGACTAGTGTGTTGACCAATACGAATAACATGCCCATCAGCAAAGCTGTGCCTTGTAACATAGTGATGTCGCGGGCAAAGACAGCATGGGAAAGTCCGTGTCCTATGCCGGGCCAAGCAAAAAGGCTTTCAATCATAATTACGCCTTCAATTAACCCGATAAGCTGTATGCCCATGAAGGCTAGAGCAGGTATTACAACGTTAGGTAGAGCATGGCACCTAAACGCCTCTAGAGCGCTTAACCCTTTTATCTTGGCGAAATGGAAATAACCTGATTGAACCGCATTAACAGTACTATTGCGAATTACGCGGTTTGATATAGCCGCCAGGCTTAACCCTAAGGTCATTACAGGTAATATGGTATAAACAAAGCCTGAAGAGCCCGCAACTGGTAGCCAGTTGAGCTCTAGTGCAAAAATAAAGATGAGAATTAGCCCCAAGCAAAAGACCGGTTGAGAGCGCACGAACGTGGAAAGTACTAATGCTGTTTTATCAAAAAGAGAAGCACGGCTCTTAGGAGTATTTTCACTTTTTCGAGCGCTTCTGATGCCGCTATAAATTCCGAGAGGAAACGCAATTAATGCGGATACCAGAATAGCGAGTCCAGCGAGAACAAGGGTGTAAGAAAGCTGATTTTGTAGCTCAACAACAATGGGGGCACCCGTGACCAAGCTATTGCCTAAATCCAGAGAGGCTAAATCAGTCATCCAGCTGACGTACTGCTCGAAAGCGCTTCTGTGCAGACCAAGTTCTTCTGCTACGGCGTTAGCGGCACTTGTACTTACCGCATCGTCACCGTAGCGGCCAGCCGCTATTTTGTAAGCCATATCTCCAGGTAGTGAACGGGTTATAATAAATGTGAGTGTGCCTACACTCCACGCCATCAGTACAGCTTGAAGCAGCCGTTGAAGTAGGATCTTTCTCATTATTATGGGGCTATTCTCATTTGAGATACGCGAAAAGAACGCTCGTAAGGGTCGAAGCTGAAGTTTCTTAGTCGGCTAGATGTCGCCGTTTGCTGCACATAGTACATAACGGGGATAAGAGGAACGTCTTGCTGAACTTCTTGCATAATTGATGATATCAACGATTTGTAAGCGTGTTCATCCGTGGTGTGACTCAAGGTCTTTAAATCGCTAAACACTTTTTCATTTTGCCAGTTCATTGGCCCCCAATCGCCGCCTTCTTTTGAAGAAAAGTCAGCCAGCATTATACCGAGAGGGTCTGGGATGTTAGCAAAGTTACGCGCCATAAGTGCAGTTTGCAATGTACCATCAGCATGCCCTGAAGGAATGGCACTTACATTTTCCATATGGACAGAGAGCTTCACTCCAATGCTAGCCCACTGATCTTGAATTGCCGTGGCAATGGTAATGAGTTCTGGGCGATTGGCATAGGTAATCATATCAAGCGTTAAAGGTGAGCCATCTTTGTAGCGCACGCCATCCTCACCCACTAACCATCCCGCGTCGGTTAGCAGCTGTGCCGCTTTTTTCCTATTTAATAATAAGTCGCCGTTTTCAACGCTATTTTTAATTGTTGGATTATTGTCAGCGTCACTCATTGAAATAGTATTGGTAGCATTATCTGTAGTAGAACGAATATGCCAGTCTCGAATATTTGGGCCAAATAGCTGATCAGCAGAGATATTCGATATACGCATTACGCCAGATGCAATGCCTTTTCTGTCAATCGCTAAACTCAGTGCCTGCCTTACTTTTACATCTGAGAGGATAGGATGGCCGCTATTTAACTTAACTAAAGTGGTGCGAGGGATCCTGTCGCTAAACACGTTTACGTTAGAGTCAGTGCGCAACATGCTAACCGCGGCAGGGTCGAGGTTGTACACAATATCTGCTTGCCCCGTTCGTACCATAAGCGCCCGCGTTTCAGAGCGGTGACCCGTTACGTACTCAACGTTTTCAATAACAGCGGGCTCGCCCCAATAATTGTCGAAGCGTGTGGTTGTAATATTGTGGGGTGGTTCAAAGTGCGTAATCTGATAGGGGCCTGTACCTATTAAGGTTTTAATTCGATTGAACTTGCCGAAGGTAGCAGGTGCCACGATCGCAGTTGCATAATTACTTAACAGGGAAGGGAAAGGACGGTAACTTTGGTTCAAGGTGAACTTGATAGAATATTCTGATACCACCTCCATGTTGGCGATCATATCTTTTGAAAATGGCGTTGGTTTACCAAACGCGACCGAAAGGCTTTTGTAGACGGCGTCGGCGGTCATTAACGTGCCGTCATGAAAATACACATCAGGACGTAAATTAAATGTCCAAACAGTAAAGTCCTCATCATTTGACCATGAGCTAGCAAGTCCTGGGATAAGCTGACCTTGGTTATCCACGTCTATGAGAGTTTCCAGAATTTGCATTCGCGTAAACATGTAGCCGGTACTTGCCGGGTCGTTATTGACTGGTTCAAAAGGACCACTGATCAGAATTTTGTTTGTAGGTTGTGAAGGTGTGCAGGCACTAAGTAGAACGCTGGCAACGGCGAGTAAAATTGTTAGATGTCTAATCCGCATATCAGGGCGAGATCGCGAACATTATTTGATCAAATTTAACTGTTAGTTGACGACCTGGTCTGGCTATGATCATATGCTCTCTTTTTGGGAGCACCACAA
>NZ_JAKREZ010000018.1:0-77324 GCF_022348345.1 Alteromonas sp. CNT1-28
ACGCCCTTGCCATTCGGATTATCTTCCCCTCAGTCAGGGTGATTCAGGTTTCTTTCAACCTGACGGGTTTGCCAGCTTCGCTGGGCAAACAAAAAAGCCGCTTTTTAAAGCGGCTTCTATTTAATAGCAGTATATATGCGCTAGTTGAGAGCGGACTCCAAAAAGGCCCACTGGTCGGCATACCCTTCTATTTGCATCCACGTTGGCGTACCCGCACCGTGACCAGCTCGAGTTTCAACACGAAGTAGAATTGGGTTATCGCAGCTTTGGTCAGCCTGTAGTTGAGCTGCAAATTTATAGCTATGCCACGGCACAACACGGTCATCGTGATCACCTGTAGTAACTAATGTAGCTGGGTAGCACGTGCCCGGCTTAGTGTTGTGAAGTGGCGAATAAGCATAAAGCGCTTCAAATTCGTCTTTGTTTTCACTTAACCCATAATCAGAGGACCATGCTCGCGCATTTGCACTAGGTGTGTGATAGCGAAGCATATCTAACACGCCGACTGCAGGTAAGGCAGCAGAAAAGAGATCCGGGCGCTGTGTTAAGGTCGCACCAACAAGCAAACCGCCATTCGAGCCACCTTGAATACCCATTTTTTCAGGCGTGGTGTAGCCACTTTCAACCAAATACTCGCCCGCTGCGATAAAGTCATCAAATACGTTTTGCTTATCTAACTTAGTCCCAGCCTTGTGCCACTGTTGCCCATACTCACCACCACCACGTAAGTTAGCTATGGCCAGTACATTGCCCTGCTCTACCCATACCATGCGCGATACTGAATAGCGGGGCAGCAGTGAAATATTAAAACCACCATACCCGTACAGTAATGTTTTATTATTTCCATCTAGCTTCAAGCCTTTTTTATGCACAATAAACATGGGAACTTTTGTTCCATCTTTACTGGTGTAAAAAATTTGCTTTGTTTCGTAGTCATCATAATTAACACCTGTATCGATGGATTTAAATAATGATGACTCGCCGCTTTTTACGTTATACGCAAATACTTGGCCAGGGTTAGTGAACCCCGTAAGTTTATAGAACGTTGTATCGGCATTTTTGCTTCCGTAAAACCCGCTAACACTTCCAATATCATTAAACGCAATTTCATCTATTTTCTTGCCGTTTAAATCAAATACACTTACCTGCCCTTTTACATCTTTTAGATACTGAGCAAAAAGTTTTTCACCCAATAGTGAAACGCTCGACAAGGTATCAGATGTACTTTCAATTACGGTTTCCGTTGCTTTAACGCCACCATCGAAATCAACCTTAATAACCTTACCTGTAGGGGCATTTGCTGTAGATGTGAAAAATAACTCGTCGTCATGCTCGCCAATTAGGTCGTAACGGCCATCCCATTTGTCGAAAACCGGAACGAGCTCACTGTTATCATTTACCAGCGATTTAGCATAAACACCATTCGCCTGATATCCCTCGAACACAGAAATGAGCAGTGTTTTGCCATCTTGAACAACCGAAGGATAAGGGTTCCATGTAGGTTTATTGTCAAACGCAAAAACCTTTTTGTCTTCACTTTGCGCTGTACCTATTGCGTGAAAATAGATAGATACGGTTTGGCTATCATCATACTTACCAGCTTCACTTTGGGGGTAACGTGAATAGAAAAAGCCGCTTTCATCTGGCAACCACGCGATATTTGAAAACTTAATGCCTTTAATAGTGTCAGTTAAATCCGACTTCTTACTGGTGTCACGAACGTGAATAGTTTTCCAGTCTGTACCACCGTCAGAAAGCATGTAGGCCAAGAACGAGGCTTTAGGGCTTAGTTCAGTTGACGCCATAGACACTGTGCCATCTTCACTCAATGTATTTGGGTCAATCAGTACTTCAGGCTCACCGTTAACGCCGTCAGCCATATAAAGCACATATTGGTTTTGCAAGCCGTCGTTATAAGAATAAAACAGCTTGCCGTTTACCATATATGGCGTTGAGTATTTTTCGTAGTCCCACAGCGCTGTTAGACGTTCTTTGTATCTTTCTCTAGAGGGCAATTCAGCCAGGTAAGGACGAGCAAGGGTGTTTTGAGACTCAACCCAAGCACTTACCTCTTCGCTCTTTTCTTCTTCTAGCCAGCGGTATGGGTCGCTCACTACAGTGCCATGATAGTTGTCTTGCTGAGTCACAGTTTTGGTTTCTGGATAGTCGGACACTTTTGGCATGCCGCCACTTTGTGATTCACCTTGCACTGAACTAGTAGATTCGGTATACGAGCTTGTACACGCCAAGGTTAAACCTGCTGATGCCGCTACTATGGCAGCGTATATTAGATTTTTCTTCATTTTTATTCCTTAAACGAAAAATGCCGGTTTCAACCGGCATTTTCTATTTAGCTTTCTGTCGTAACTTGCGTATGTTTTCGACCTTTAAACACGCTTTTTAGGTCATTTAAAATAAGGTACAGCGCTGGGACAAGCAGCAAGGTGATCACCGTGGCGAACAAAATACCGAAGGCCAATGAAATAGCCATTGGGATCACAACTTGAGCCTGTAAACTGCGCTCAAAAACAATTGGCATAAGCCCCATAAACGTTGTTAGTGAGGTGAGGATAATTGCTCTGAAACGCTGAGTACCTGCGCTAATAGCAGCATCCATTAGCGACATGCCTTCTTTGCGCGCACGGTTAACAAAATCCACCATGATCAAGCTGTCGTTAACTACAACCCCAGACAACGCAATTATACCGCAGATAGAAAGTACGCTTACCGCCATACCTAATACCAAGTGCCCCACAATGGCGCCTACGATACCAAAAGGTATAACCGACATAATGATGAAAGGCTGGCTGTACGATTTAAGTGGAATAGCAAGCAAGGTGTAAATGGCAAAGAGTGCAAATAGAAGCCCCTGCATTAGGCTGATCATAGCGTCAGCCTGCTCTTTCGAGTTACCTTGAAGCTGGAAGTCCACCTTGGGATACCGCGCTAGTAGATCCGGCATCAGATTTTCAATCACATCATTGGTTACTTCTGACGGGTCAAGCAACGCTTTATCCACTGCACCAGTTACGGTTACCGAGCGTTTACCATCGACACGAATAATTGAATCAAAGCCCTGACCAACTGTAAATGTCGCCACCTGCTCAAATGGAATTTCTTGCCCATTTGGCGCGCGGATACGCATGTTTTCAAGATGCTCTATAGAGCTACGTTCCGTTTTCGGATAACGCACCATCACTTTGATTTCTTCATCGTCACGCTGGATACGCTGTACTTCCGCACCATAGAAACCAAAGCGAACCTGCTGACCTAAATCACGCAAAGAAATACCTAGCGCATCAGCCTGAGGTTTCAGCGCGAGTTGAATTTCTTCGCTTCCGCCTGAGAAGGTGTCGTTAATGTCGGTAACACCTTCGTATTTATCCAACGCTTCTTTAAGTTCATCACTTATCGAACGAAGGGCCTTAATATCGCTTGAGCTAAATTCAAAGCTCAGGTCTGAACCACCACCTGGGCCACCCGGAGAGCTAATATTAAACGACTTAACACCTGGGATTTCTGGTAACTCTTGACGCCACATGGCTTGAATTTCAAAGTCTGTCAGCGTACGCGTTTCACCCTTGGTGAGCTCTGCGAAAATCTCGCCCCCAAGATTGCCGTTATCAAAGGCAATGGCGTGCTTTATAACGTTTTCACCCGACTCTTCAGCTACTTTTTCATCCATACGATGCATGGCCTCGCGAAGCGTAGTCAGTACATTATCACGCTGTTCAAGCGATGAGCCTGGCTCAAGCTCGAAACTTGCAATCATAAAATCGCTAGGAATATTCGGGAAAAATACAAAACGTACAATACCACCACCGAACAGGCCTACTGTGAGGATCAGCATAGCCATAAACACAGCAACAGTGGTGTAGCGATTTCGTACAGCTGTAGCCAAAAATGGCGCGTATTTATTGTTTATAAACGTCTTAATACCTTCGCTGAAGAAATCTCGGAACTTTTGAAATCTGTTCGCCTTTTCAGGATCGTATGGCTTAAGCTTCATGTGCACCAAGTGAGCCGGCAATATTAGTTTGGACTCAATGAGCGAGAAAATAAGGCACACGATAACCACCATACCGATGGTTTTCCAAATAATTCCAAACGGCCCAGATACCATCAGCATGGGCGAGAATGCTGCAATGGTTGTCAACACGCCAAATGTCGCTGGCATAGCGACCTTTTTGACGCCCGCTATCACGTTTTCAGCGCTATGGCCTTTTTTGTCTATTTCAGAATACGCCGATTCCCCCATGATAATGGCGTCGTCAACCACAATACCCAGCACAAGAATAAACGCGAACAGGCTAAGCATGTTGATAGACACGCCAACCATATCTAGCGGCATAACTAACAAGGTGCCAAGAAAACAAACCGGCAAGCCCACAATGACCCAAAACGCGAGCTTAATTTTTAAAAATAAAGAAAGTACCAAGAAAACCAGCAGCGCGCCGAAGAACATGTTTTCCAGCATCATGTTGAGTCGGTCAGCTAAGTAGAACGAACTGTCGCCCCACGTATCAGCTGTAATATGCGCCGGAAATTCCGATTTCTGACTCTCAATATAGGTATTAACTTGCTCAGAAATTTCTAATGCGTTTTGATCACCTACCGCACGCACTCGCAAACTAACAGCGGGTTTATCGTCGAATAGCGCATATTGGTTATTTTCAATAAAACCATCGTTGATATACGCCACATCACCTAATGTCACGCGCGTGCCGTTACCGTTTGTTACTAAAACAATCTGCGAGAAATCCCAGCCTGTATAGGCTTGCCCTTTCGTTCTAAGCAGAATATCGCCATTTTCAGTGCGAATTGAGCCGCCAGGTAAGTCGACGCTGGTTTGACTTAAACGCGCAACGACATCGGCGAATGTAAGGTTGTATTTTTGCAAATCGACTTCCGAAAGCTCAACGGAAATCTCATAGTCCCTTGCCCCAACAACTTGAACACTTGAAATACCAGGTAGGTTAGCAATGTCGTCGCGCAAATCTTTGGCAAACTCTTTTAGCTCCCGTTCAGACGCGTCACCGTAAACCGAGAGCCAAATTACGTCTTGTTGTATTTTTTGACGGTAAATAACGGGCTTTTCAGTGTCTGCGGGGAAGCTCGGAATAGCGTCAACTTGTACTTTTACTTCATCAAGTAAAGATTGAACATCATAGTCTTCTTCCACCTGAATACTTACCGTACCCATACCTTCAACGGCTGTGGAATTAAGCTGCTTAATACCCTCTAAGTCTTTAATTGACTCTTCAATTTTAAGCAGTACGCCCTCTTCTACTTCCTGAGGTGCGGCCCCCAAATACGGTACGCGAACATTAATAACGTCTATCTCGAAATTGGGAAATACTTGCTTCTGAATACTGAAGGCACCAAATAATCCGCCAACTACAAGCAACCACATCAGAAGGTTTGCAGCTACGCTGTTACGCGCGAACCAGGCAATAAGCCCTTTATTGGTATCAATACGGCTCATTCGCTATCACCTTCGGTGGACGTGCTCTCTACTTTATCAATATCTTCGCTAGCATCTGATTCAGCTGCATCAGAAAGCACTGGCTCATCACCTGGTAGACGAACTTTCATGCCATTATACGGGTTTGGTACGGCACTTCTCACTACCAGGCTTCCATGCTCAATACCAGAACGAATAAACACTTCTTTAGCGGTTGTGCGCGCAACCTCAACAGGCTTTATTTCAATCTCACGATTGTCGTTAACAGTCAGTACGGTATTGTCTAAACGTAAAATGCTACGAGGCAACACCACCAATTCTTCATTCTGACGAGACGTGATTTCTGCTTCTACAAACTGACCAAAACGAAGGGGGGCATTGTGTGAAGATTTCAGATTGTAAGGATCTTGTACTTCCACAATGGCATATACTACTCGGCTGCCTGTATCTAAAATACCTTCTGAACGCACCAGTTTACCTTCCCAAGTACGTTTCACACCGCCCACAGAGGCCGTCAACGAAACCGGAGCGCCGTCATTGGATTGTCCAGCAATATTGATAAACATTAAATCGCTGTCAGTAATAGGCAGCCTGACTTCTGCAGTATCGGTGGAGTAAACGGTACCAAGTACTGCGCCCATTGATACAAACTGACCCAGGTCAATATTACGTTCAACCACAATGCCATTATAAGGGGCTGTAATTTGCGTTCTTGCCAAGTTGCGTTTTGCGCGCTCTAGTTTGGCTTCTGCAGCTTTAACGTTTGCTTGTTCTTTTGCCAGTTGCGGCTTACGTAAACCCAACTCAGGCGGTGCAACGCTACTCACCGAACGCCATTCTTGCTCTGCTACTTTGCCGCGAGCTATTTCTTCTTGAAGCGCTGCTTGCGCTTGAGCTAATTCAGCCTCTGCAAGCTTAAGATCCGTGCGATAATCATCTTGTTCAAGTGTTGCCAGCACATCCCCTTTTTTGAACGTACCGCCAGCTATAAATACATCAGACAAACTCACTACTTGGCCACTGACCTGCGCACTTAACGCAGTTTTATTTCGTGGAACAACGTTACCCTGAGATTTTACGATAAAGCTCACGGCCTCTGCTGTTGCTTCTTTCGCTTCAACCAAAAAAGCTGGAATTTCCACGGGTACTTGCTCTGGTGGCTTACGTGATTTGATCATGACTGTCGCGGCGATAAACGCGACCAAAACTATGATTAGTGGAATGCCACTTTTCATCAAGATGGAGTTTTTCATTTACTATCCCTAGGAACGAAGGAAATCCACGCGAGTGAAACGGACGCAACGATGTATTGCACTTTCACATACCACCTGATAACCCACGAAAATCTATTATTATTGTTTCAACACTAGTGTACTGATTTGTGGTTATTGTGCCCACTTAAGATTGTTAAATTTTGTGTCTGTTAATTGTTTTTAAAATACACATAAAAATCAGCCGCCCTAATATAAAAAATTATCAAAAGAATACAAAGTAAGATTGATAATTATCAGATTTTCGTTGATTATTTAATCACTCATTGGTTATGAGTTAACCGGCGGTTGTTATTTGAGCTTAGTCTTTAATGCGAAGTAGCCTCGGGAATGATTTCGCTACGTTGAAGGGAAAACACATTATGAGTCTTAAGAAACAATACCTTAAATCAAAACCTCTGTGCAAAGTGACATTTCGACTAAATGCGGAAGCGGCGCAAGACGCCAAAGAAGCAGCGTTGTGTGGTGACTTTACTGACTGGAAATCACAGCCACTAACGATGAAGAAACTGAAAAGTGGAGACTTTACGTTAACGGTGGATTTAGAGAAGGATCACGAGTACCAGTTTCGCTATCTCATTGATGGTGAAAAATGGGAAAACGATTGGGAAGCAGATGCTTATATTCCCTCACCTGTGAGCATAGAAGACAACTCAGTGGTGCGCGTTTAAATTATTGTTCCATTAAAAAACATACCCGTAACTACTCTAGGTATTTTATAACGATTCCCTACAAAAAAGGCTGCGTATACGCAGCCTTTATCTTCATTTTGCTAAACCTTAAAATTCGATTTACAACGAATTTTCCAGCTCTGGAAGTACATCAAACAAGTCGCCTACTAACCCGTAGTCTGCAACCTGGAAAATTGGCGCTTCCTCATCTTTGTTGATAGCAACAATGACTTTAGAGTCTTTCATACCTGCAAGGTGTTGAATAGCGCCCGAGATACCTACCGCGATATAAAGCTGAGGCGCAACAATTTTACCTGTTTGACCTACCTGCATATCATTCGGAACGAACCCAGCATCTACTGCGGCGCGTGATGCACCAATAGCAGCACCTAGCTTGTCAGCAATGCCCTCAAGAAGCTTGAAGTTGTCACCGTTTTGCATACCACGGCCACCTGAAATTACCACTTCTGCTGCAGTTAATTCAGGTCGCTCAGACTCAGTCAGCTCTGCCGATACGAAATCAGACTTATCACTGCCTTTTACAACGTCCACTGCTGCAACTTCTGCGCTGCCGCCTGTTGTTGCAGCATCAAATGATGCAGCTCGTACAGTAATGACCTTCTTCGCGTCAGATGATTGTACGGTAGCAATAGCGTTACCTGCGTAAATTGGGCGTACAAACGTGTCTTCACTCTCTACACCAATGATGTCAGAGATTTGCGCTACGTCTAATAAAGCCGCTACGCGAGGCATGAAGTTCTTACCTGTAGTGGTTGCAGCAGCAACAATGTGGCTGTAGTCAGCAGCAAGTTCTACAACTAGATCAGCCGTATTCTCAGCAAGCTGATGCTTGTAAGCAGCATTGTCAGCAACAAGTACTTTTGCAACACCGTCAATTTGCGCCGCGGCTTCAGCTACTGCTTGGCAACCTTCACCTGCGACTAGCACGTGAATATCGCCACCCATTTTTTGCGCGGCATTAACAAGCTTATGCGTTTCAGTCTTTAAGCTTGCATTATCGTGTTCTGCATATACGAGTACGCTCATGAGATCACCTTTGCTTCATTTTTTAACTTGTCTACCAACTCAGCAACATCTGCCACTTTAATGCCACCCTCGCGCTGAGGCGGAGGCGTCACTTTTAGCACCTTAACGTTTGAGTCAAGTGAAACACCAAAATCCGCAGCCGCTTTAACGTCTAACGGTTTGCGTTTTGCTTTCATGATATTTGGAAGCGATGCATAACGCGGCTCGTTCAAGCGAAGATCTGTGGTTACTACCGCTGGAAGCGAAAGTGCAACAGTTTGAAGACCGCCGTCAATTTCACGGGTTACATTTACTTTTTCGCCGTCAACAACGACTTCTGACGCAAAAGTGCCCTGTGGCATGCCAGTTAATGCAGCAAGCATCTGTCCTGTTTGGTTATTGTCAGAGTCGATACTCTGCTTACCAAGAATAACAAGCTGTGGTTGCTCTTCTTCAACTACTTTAGATAACAGCTTCGCCACTTGAAGTGAATCAAGATTTTGGTCGGTATCGATTTGAATACCACGGTCAGCACCTAGGGCTAGTGCTGTACGTATTTGTTCTTGGCAGCTCTTATCACCAATTGAAACAACAACGATTTCAGTGGCCACACCTTTTTCTTTTAATCGAACGGCTTCTTCAACAGCAATTTCGCAAAAAGGGTTAATGGCCATTTTTGCGTTGGTAAGATCTACGCCAGACTCATCGGCCTTCACTCTTACCTTAACGTTGTAGTCGATCGCGCGTTTGACCGGTACGAGTATTTTCATATTTACCTCAATTGTTGAGTTCGTCGGTGTCTATTACGTTTCATTAATAATTAACTATTAATAATTAAAAACGTATTACTTCACCACGCTTTTTGAAACTTTAACAATGTGCTCTACGTTAAAAAAGAATCCGTGGAACGTACGTTTTTTAAAGGCTAGCCTTAAAACGCCGTTAACACCACGTTTACGAGCAGTTATAATACACTGCCAGTTAACGTTAACGTAAACTGCTTTGCAATGTACTTACTGTTGACGTAAACGTCAACCTGCATTACCTTGCAAAACGACAATTAATTTACATGTTTTTGACACAAAGCATTATTTGTTTCATCAATAGTGCATTATAAAAATACAAACATAAGGAGCCTCCCGTGGAACGAGAATCGATGGAGTTTGACGTAGTCATCGTCGGTGCCGGCCCAGCTGGATTATCAACGGCTTGTAAGCTTATGCAGCTTGCAAATGAAAAAGACCAAGAGCTAATGGTTTGTGTGGTCGAAAAAGGCTCCGAGGTAGGTGCACACATTCTTTCTGGTGCCGTGTTTGAGCCGCGCTCACTAAACGAACTTTTCCCTGATTGGAAAGAAAAAGGTGCACCTCTCAATACACCAGTAACTGAAGACCACATTTACCTACTTAATGATGAGACTTCAGCGAAAAAGTTACCAAACGCTATTACCCCGAAAACCATGCACAACGATGGCAACTATATTGTGTCTATGGGTAATGTGTGTCGCTGGTTGGCAGAACAAGCTGAACAACTAGGTGTTGAAGTATTCCCTGGCTTTGCGGCCTCTGAAGTTATTTACAATGAAGATGGCAGTGTTGGCGGTGTACTTACCGGCGACATGGGCGTGGGTGAAAACGGGGAACCTAAAGACGGCTACATGCCAGGTATGGAGCTACGCGCTAAATACACAGTGTTTGCAGAAGGCTGTCGCGGTCACTTAGGGAAAGACCTCATTTCGCACTTTAAGCTGGACGAAGACAGTTCACCGCAACATTATGCCATTGGCTTTAAAGAGATTTGGGATATAGACCCATCCAAGCACCAGCCAGGGCTTGTGGTTCACAGTGCAGGCTGGCCACTTGACGATGCAACAGGCGGTAGCTATTTATACCACGCTGAAGATAACCAAGTGTTCGTTGGCCTAATCGTAGACCTAAACTACGACAATCCATACCTAAGCCCGTTTGATGAATTTCAACGGCTAAAGCACCACCCCGTATTTAAACAGTACCTTGAAGGCGGTAAACGTGTCTCTTATGGCGCCAGAGCTATCGCTAAAGGTGGGTTTAACTCATTGCCTAAAATGACCTTCCCAGGTGGTTTACTCGTCGGCTGTGAAGCCGGAACGCTAAACTTTGCCAAAATTAAAGGTAATCACACGGCCATGAAGTCGGGCATGCTTGCAGCAGAGAGTATTTTTGAAGCCATTTCAGAAAATGCTGAGGCTCCAGTAAAAGAGTTAACAAGCTTTACAGAGAAATTTAAATCATCGTGGCTATATGACGAATTGTTCCGCTCTCGTAACTTTGGCCCCGCTATCCACAAACTCGGAAATTTCTGGGGTGGCGCATTTAACACGCTAGAGCAAAATATCTTTAATGGTAATTTGTTTTTCACCATGAAAGACGAACATAAAGACTACGCACAGCTTAAAGAAGCGAAAGATGCAAAAGAGATTTCATATCCTAGGCCAGATGGCGTGTTAAGCTTTGATAAATTGTCTTCTGTATTTTTATCTAATACAAATCACGAAGAAGACCAGCCTTGCCACTTAAAATTAAAAGACCCGTCTATTCCTTTGCAGGTTAATTTACCTAAATTTGCAGAGCCAGCACAGCGTTACTGCCCTGCCGGGGTATATGAAGTAATTGAAGAGGAAGGTGAAAAACGGTTCCAAATTAATGCACAAAACTGTGTTCACTGTAAAACCTGCGACATAAAAGACCCAAGTCAAAATATTAAATGGGTAGTTCCGGAAGGTGCCGGCGGACCAAATTACCCGAACATGTAATTTAAAGTATTAATTTGCTATTTAACGGATATTTTTAAAAAGCGAGCTTGGCTCGCTTTTTTTTTGTGCTACTTTTATTTATTATCCAATAGAAATTAAGTACAACGTATTAAGGTTAATTAATGAGCGATTTTTTAGATATTTTAACCCATGGAAGACGTTTACAAGGTGCTGTTAAGGAATTAAGCATTGAAGAACTTGAACAAGTTCAAGAAAAACTTAGCGGTATAATTGAGAAAAGAAAAGAAAAATTAGTAGAACAAGAAAAGCTTGAGAAAGAAAAATTAGAGAAGCTCGCTGCTATTAAAAAGCAAATGGAAGAAGCGGGTTTAAATGTTGAAGATCTACAGGCATTAAATGTAGAAACAAACAAAAAGGTTGGCAAAAAACGTCCGGTTAAATACAAGCTTGTTGATAGCAAGGGTGAAGAACACCTTTGGACAGGTATAGGACGCATGCCTCGCGTTTATAAAGAAGCGCTAGATAGCGGTAAGTCACTCGACGATTACGCCATTAATTAATTGATATTGTGAATTAAACAAGGCCTGTTTTTACAGGCCTTATTTTGTTTGAACAGCATGTTCAGAAACGGATAAGTATATTGTGAAGTTGAACTACAAACTTTCGGAATGCGCTTCTACCTCTCCTTGGCTGATTCTCATTCATGGATTATTTGGAAATGCCGATAATTTAGCCGGCATTAAGCGCCACTTTGAGTCTAATTACAATGTGATCAGCATTGATCTGCCTGACCACGGTGAATCCCCGTGGACATCTTCATTTTCTGTCGACGATGCTGCAAATGCGGTGTTCGAGATTATACAATCGCTTAATATTAGAGAATGCGCGGTTTTAGGCCACTCATTAGGCGGCAAAGTAGCCATGAGATTAGCCTTAAACCACGGCGACTTTGTTTCTCACCTCATTGTCGCCGATATTGCACCAGTATCTTACGACCATAGCCACCAATCCGTATTTGATGGACTCAAGGCCGTTCCTTTAGATGCAATTCAAAGTAGAAAAGATGCTGAAAAAGAAATGGCTAAACATGTGAAAGAGCCAGGCGTTCGACAATTCCTATTGAAGAGCCTATATCAAGATGAAAATGGCGATTGGAAATGGCGTTTTAATGTCGATGGATTAATTGCCAGTTATTCACACATTATTGATTGGGAACAAACAAATCAAACATTTGATGGCGTAACATTATTCATCAAGGGCAGTGAGTCTGATTATATTACGCCAGCCTATCGCGATGAAATAACGCGTTATTTTCCTAAGGCTAAAGCACATGTAATAGAAGGTACTGGCCACTGGTTACATGCAGAAAAGCCAGCGGTCTTTAACGCCGTTGTAGAAAGAACGCTCAATAAATCGTCTTAAAGAAGGGTTTTCATCATCATTTAAGATGAGAATGACTATTATTACCTATTTTTGAACGTTTTAGGCTCTTACAGGCGTATATACTGTGATATAGTTGCGCCAGATTTTTTTAAGTAACAACACTATGCTTGCAGAAAATTACGAACTCATTGAGTCCATCATGCTGTATGGCGGCTTATCTATCCTTTTTGGGTTGATGGGTTTTGCTGTACACGATGTACTGCGTAAGAACGATGTGCCACTTATTGGACGAGTGGTAACGTACGGTGTGCTAGGTTTAGGCGCATTAGGGTTTCTTGCGAAGGGCATTATTGAATGGTTTTGGCTAAGCACAGGCGTTTAATTAGTAACGATTAATAGAGGTTAGATATGGCAAGCGTTGGCCTATTTTTCGGAAGTGACACGGGTAATACCGAACATGTTGCGAAAATGATCCAGAAGGAATTGGGTAAACAGCTAATTGATGTTAAAGACATTGCCAAGAGCAGTAAAGAAGACATCGCTGAATTTGATTTGCTTATCTTTGGTATCCCTACGTGGTACTACGGTGAAGCGCAATGCGATTGGGATGATTTCTTTCCTGAACTAGAGCAAATTGACTTCAACGACAAGTTAGTTGCTATTTTTGGCTGCGGTGACCAAGAAGACTACGCGGAATACTTCTTAGACGCTATGGGTATGGTACGCGATATCGTAGAAGCCAAAGGCGCTATCTTAGTGGGTCAGTGGTCGACTGAAGGTTATGATTTTGAAGCGTCTAAAGGTATGGCTGACGACAATCATTTTGTTGGTCTTGGTATCGATGAAGACCGTCAACCAGAACTAACAGAATCTCGCGTTAAAGCGTGGTGTAAGCAAATTCACGATGAACTTTGCTTGGCCGAACTTGCATAAGCTTAAAAAAAGACCGCGTTTCTATCGATCTGCGGTCTTTTTCATTACTTCTCTTTTATCCGGTGCATGCTGAAGCAATCCCTCCTAGCGTTTAATCTGTCTTACGAAAGGTGCTGTAGCAATCATCATCATTAAAAAGATGATGCCAGATGACGGTGCGGAAACCTGTGTAGTTACTCTTGCACTCCTCGCGTCAACATTGGTAAGGTCATTTCCTTGGCCATCGCCCAATAACAAAACCGTCAAGTCAAGATCGGTAAACTCCCCCATTTCTAAATCAATCACGTTAAAAGTTAGAGAAGCAAGTGTAGTTACGGTTGATTGCAAAAACTCAAGGTCACTTGAAAATAGAAAACTGAATAAATTCAAGTTTATTGAGTTTCCTGCTGCGTTAAGCCCGCTCATGGTGTCATCGGTGTAAGCATCAGCAGTTAAATCAAAGAAATCATTTGTAATTATACTTCCTAGCGCGTCGCTGTAGTCAAAACTAACAAAGCTAAGCACCGTATTATCAAATGAAACGTCAACATCAAATACGCCTATCGTAGTATCGATTGGGTCGCCAAGATCACCTGCTATGAGGTCAACAGTAACCACTTGCCCTGTACCCGAAACCTGAATAGAGGGTGACAGTGCAATAAATACAGCGTGCACAGGTAACGAAGCCGTCGCAAATAAAGCAGTAATCGAAAACAGCATTGCTTTAATGATTTTTTTCATAACACTTTCCTTATAGTCTTTATTGCGGAGCAGTCACTGCACAGCGCGCATTGGTACAAGAATCTACACACGCTCTTGCATCGAGCCTGTTTATTACTCCATTGTTATCAATATCTAACGGATCATTCGCAGCTGCAGGTCCAGACGCCGAAATAATCAGGTTTAAATCAAATCTATCAACGAAGCCATCTTCATTAACATCACACGCACCAACCTCTGCCAGCGTAGCTAGCGCTAAGTCTGAAAAATGGGGGCTATCACCATCATCATTGGGACGAAGCTCTACCCTCATTTGCATGAATCGGCCCACTGCTCCCAAACCAGGATTGCCATTCGACGCATCTTGATAACTGATAAGCTCTAACTGGTTTTCAACATCTGACGCTCTGTAACGTACTCGAATGCTTGAACCTGGAGGGATATCGCCATCGGGTTCATTGTTCCAAGAAACCATATCCCATTCAGTACCGGGGCTACCACTATCTCTTGTCACTATCCAAATACCGCTTCTATCGGTTACATTTCGTGCAGCAAAGCCTGTAGAGTCACTGTAGGTGTAAGGGTTTGCACCGACGGGTTTAATGAGTAACTGATTACCTGTTGCTCCATCAAATTTCGCCACATTATTACTATTTAAGCCCATAACCCAAACATTTTGGTTACTGTCCACAGCTACCCCTACTGATGTTGAAGTTGGGTTCGGCGTAGACCAGACTCTTGTGCCGTCGGGCCGTGTTTTAATTACAGTGGATAATCCACCTATTAAGTTACCATCTCCATCTGAAGATATTCCGTATTGAGTATTAAAATTTGGAGCTAGCGTAAACTCACCAGTTAGAGGGTTTCCATCATTGGCAGGAGCGGCTCCCTCAGGTGCGTTAGGATCATATTCATTAAAATCTCGACCTGAGCGCCCGAAGTACACCTTATCGTTAGCCAACGCTATTCCATATCCACTGGCGCGAATAGACTTTGTCCCCAAGAAAGGATCACTTGCAGTGTTCACTAAGTTTGTATCAACTACAGCCATAACTGAAGAAAGCGTTGCGCTCCACAAGATTCCATCGCCGTCAATCAAGCAACCATAAGGCCTATGGCCGGGGGTTCCAATAGGTCCGTTCAGTACCGTACCATCGTCAGAATCGACTCGATAATATTCAGAAGCGTTATACATTCCCAACCAGATATTTCCATCTGGGGCAATACATAGTGAACGGCCTAACCCACGGTCCCCACCTATCTGTTTGACCCAAGCAATTCGTTCATCAACTATTTCATCTGCGTCATATATACCATTACCATTACTATCAACAGGCATTGGCATTTCGTTCGGATCGTTTCTATCAATAGAGCAATCTCCATTTACATCTCTTGACGTGTCAATGACCCCGTTGCCATTTCTGTCAATACCGCCCTCAGCCAAAATTTTCATAACACTAGGTGGCTTGTTGTCGAAATGACGGTTAGCAACGTACACGTTGCCTTCTATATCGACTGCTGTTCTTGAAGGAGCAGGTCCTGAGTAGGCTCCATGAAAGTTAGTAAAAAACCAAGTACTGTACCGTGCTTCTTCGCAATCAGTATCTGTGTTTATTTTTGATACCGAGTCCTCACCTGCATTTGCTACCCAAAGTACTGGAAAAGTAGAGCCTGTTTCACTAAGTACCAGCGATTCTGTAAGTGCATCGTATTCCAGCGAATTAAGGCTACCCTGCACAAAGTCGCTATCTATGGTGTAAACCACTTCCTGAGAAGAAACTGCACTTGAGGCAATTGCTAACGTCAAACCTAAAGAAACAAAAAGTGATGGTTTTGCTTTTCTAATCATTTTCATAATTACATCCTCTGTTTTCTCTATGCCTTATTGACGTGCACTAATTGATGACACTTCTTTTCCATCAATAACAGCTGTTATCCTCACTGTACTCGCGTCACTCAATGCTCTGAACGTTAATTCAAATTGGCCAGAGCTATCTGTATACACTGTCTCTTCAGATAAGAGTGCACCGGAAGAATCATCTAAGGCTTTGATATCAATGTAAGTGCTAGAAGGTGCACCTCCTCCACTGACTTGAATGTCTTCGTTCATGGATAATACGGATGGGGAATTTAGCCAGGCTGCCTCTGCAGCATACGCGTACAACGTTATCGAGTGTGCTGCGAAAACTATCCCCGAAAGGGCCAGTAATTTTCGCTTCATTGGAAAGTCCTTTATGCAATATTTAAGTAAGTCTTAACGCACTACTAAGACATTAGACCTAATGCATATACCAAGCCATATCGATAAACAGCTCATTTTTTAACCACTTACAGTTTTTCGGTAAACCTTTAATTAAAAAAATGCAAAAAAAGCTGACAGCATTAGGGTTAGGAAAACTTTGCAGGTATCTACAGTAGCTACTCTCTAGGAATTGGCCTTACTTTTGGCAATAAATGGAATCCGCTATCTGTAGGCGAAACTGGGGTGTGAGTATCTGTATTAATCTCAAATAAAACGCTCGTGAACCTTCCTTCTACATACTGCGTGTAGGTTACGATCTTTCCATCACTTGACCATGATGGATTCATTATTTCTATACCGGAAGGTGAAAGTTGTTCGGATAATTTGCTTTCTAAGTCTAATAAATACAGCTGTCTAGTTGTACCATCAAGCCTTGAGCTCAAGAATAACAAATTATTCGGAGGGAAAAACCGACCTTCAATATCGATGAAGGGACTTTCAACGATTAAATCTAATTGATTGTTAGAAATATCTAGGTGGTAGATGTTTATGTTTTTTTCATACCTAGCCGTTACGTACAGCGAAGAATCAGACTCGCCCCAATCAAAGTCTAATATTCTGTACTGAGTAGGTACTATTTCTGACTTTATACCTTGCTTGGTTAATATCGTTATATTGTCATTTTCAATAACTGCTATTCGGTTTCCGTCCCGTGAAAATTTAGGTGATATAAGTTCGGATTTCTCTGAGGTGTAAACTGTTTGGATATTGGACATTAAATCCACTGTTTTCACTGATTGTTTTTCGTCATCAGTACCAATGAATACTAAAAGATTCTCATTGGGAGAAAACTCTATCCAAGTTGGACTATGCACCGTGTCTACTAGTGTTTTTCGCTTTCTGCTAGCAACGTTATAAAGCTCAATAAATGTTGAATTAAGCGTTCTACCCAGAAACGCCAAGTGGTTTCCATCGAAACTCCATGTAGGATTGAGGTCGTCAAGCTCATTGTTTGTGACTTGGTTAACTTCCTGAGATTTTATGTTTTTGATATAAATATCTAAATTACCATCTGCATTAGACAAGTAGGCCACGCTTTGCTCACTGTCAGCCACTTTTGCTGAGCGCTCATCTGTCGCGCCACAACCGATTAAACCGCAAAGCGAAAAAAAAAGTAGTGTCAATTTACGCGTTGTCATTTCTCTCTCCCTGTAGATAAAAGTAAACTTGCCAACATTTCCATTTTGTTGTACAAAAAAAATACAATTTAGTAAAGAGTCGTTGCTTTATTGATATCATTTACAACAAAGGAAGTTACGATGAATACGAAACTACGCACCTCTAAAGTTAAATTTTACACGTTAATTTTAACCAGTTATTTAGGTATTTCCTCAAGCTCTTACGCAAACGTTTTGCTAGAAGATGACGTCGAAGTTATTGAAATTACTGGAAGTAAGACCTTTGACACTATTTCAACACTCCCCTATACCGCCTACGTGTTAGATAGACAGCCAATAGAAAAGGCAAATTTCAGAAATATCATTGACAACTTCAAGTTAGTACCTGGCGTTCTTGTACAAAAAACCTCTCACGGCCAAGGCTCTCCGTTCATTCGTGGTTTCACTGGATACCGAAATTTGATGCTGATAGACGGGATCAGACTGAATAACTCTACATTTCGCTCTGGCCCCAACCAATATTGGAGTACCATTGACATAGGTTCTGTGCAGCAGATTGAAATAATTAAAGGCCCGCAAGGCGTCGAATACGGATCTGATGGAATTGGCGCTATCGTTAATGCTTCAACAATAACACCAACGTTTAATAAAAACTCACTGCGCTTTATGACGCGACTCGCCGAAGGCGAAAATTCGAATATATTCGGGTCTCGATTAAATCTTTCAAGTTCAGCAGATAGCGCACTCACCATGGGGGTTACGAAAAAAGACTTTGGCGACTTCCAAATGGCTAGCGGTACGCTACAAAACAGCGGCTACGACGAACTAGCTTACGACATCAAGTGGCAAAAGCAATTGGCTAACAGCACAGTCACAATTGCGCACTACGCGGTTAAACAAGATGATGTTCCAAGAACGCATAAAACAATATTTGGCCATTCTTTCGCTGGTACGACAATTGGCAGCGAATTACAAAGAGATCACGACCAAACTCGAAACCTTACCTATGCTAAATTTAGTCATCAGCCATTATCAAACCCTTTTTATACCGACCTAGACCTTACTTTATCCTATCATCAGCAAGATGAAGAGCGCACGCGATTGAGAACAGGTGACAGGTTTGATCAACAAGAAACGAATGTAGCAACGACAGGCATAAGCGCTACACTCTCTAAACACATCAACGATGCTCTTCGTTTCAATTACGGACTTGATGCCTACCATGATGATATAGAAAGCTACGCCAGTAATAATCCCATTCAAGGGCCTGTTGCTGGGGATGCCGATTACCTAAATAGCGGTCTTTTTGCCAAAGTTGTCGGTAACCCAATGGAACAACTCACGTTAGCGCTAGGGGCAAGATATACCTACATTTCTGCAGAATCAGATAAAATTCAAAGCCCTATTACTTCAGATGTCATTTCGCTTGATAGAACGTGGAATAACGTTGCACTAGCATTAGAAGGTATCTACGCCTTGAGCCATAACGCGAGTGCATATCTCACAGTAGCCGAAGGTTTCAGAGCGCCAAATTTTTCTGATTTAAGTCGCTTTGACTCTGCAAGAAGCAACGAATTTGAAGTGCCATCCACCAATCTCGAGCCTGAACAATACTTGAGTACAGAACTTGGACTTCGCCTGGCTTATCAAAGCTGGAAGCTCAACACAGGTTTTTATTACACTGATATAGAAGACCAAATTGTTAGATTTCCAACAGGGACCGTAAACTTTGATGGGGAATTTGAGATTAGTAAAGCTAACGCCACTAGCGGAGAAGTCTATGGTTGGGAGTTTGATTTTCTAGCTCAGTTAAACGAACAGTGGTCATTTAGAATTTTTGGCTCTCTTAACTATGGAGAGACGTTCCAATTTCCAGAGTCACTGAGCGAGCCTAAGAAAGAGTACATTGGCCGGCTAATGCCACATAACGTAGGAGGTATCGTTAACTATGAGTCTAGTGATAAACGTTGGTATGCCCAAGCTGAAATTTTAGCTCAGCAGAGAGCCGATAGGCTTTCAACTCGCGATATCAGAGATACAGACAGAATCCCCCCTGAAGGTACGCCAGGCCATGTGATTGTGTCTTTACGGGCAGGCTACACAGTTTCAGATACGCTGAACTTAGCTGCAAGCATTGAAAATGTTGCCGACAAAGATTATCGCATCCATGGTTCTGGCCAAAATGAAGTAGGCAGGAACATCAGTGTAGCGCTTAACTGGGATGTCGAATTTGATTAAAGCTGAAAGCGCTCAACCGCTTTTCTCAAGCTTTCTGTCTGCGCATCCAAGAGCATCGTTGATTCGTTGGACTGGCGCGTGCTTTGCGCACTGGAGTCGGCTAAAGCAACTATGCGGTTCAAACTTTTCGCAACATCACCAAGTAAAACATCTTGTTGTTCGGTATCAGCGACAATGTGTTCATTAATATCGCTTAACCGCTCAATGATTTCTCTAATACTCTCTACTTGTTGAGATACTTGCTGGGTAATTTCCACCCCTTCTTGCGCTTGTTCGCGCCCTGCATTAATTGCTTTTACTGCCTGCGCAGCATCTTTTTGTAAGTTCCCAATCATCTGCTCAATTTCTTCCGTAGAGTCATGGGTGCGGTTGGCTAGCGTTCGCACTTCATCCGCAACAACCGCAAAGCCTCTACCTTGTTCACCAGCTCTTGCGGCTTCAATGGCTGCATTCAATGCTAACAAGTTGGTTTGCTCTGCAATCGTTTTAATCACGTCTAAGATACTGCCAATATTACGAGAGTTGTCGTCCAAACGATTAATTATCTGCGCCGAAGACTCCGCCTGTTTGGCTTGATTACCCACCTGCTGACTGCTTTTTTGTACCAATTGACCAATGTCTGTACTTTGCTTTGTTATATCGCGTAGGGCGTCCATTGCTTCATTAATTTGGGCGAGGTTGCTGCGGCTTTTTTCCTGTACATGTTTTGTATTCGTAGACGTTACCGTTACTTGTTCACGTTGCTTGTCTACCTCAGATAAGCTCTTATTACCCAGCTCTACGCTTTCTTTTGTAATGTCTATAAGGCGTTTTTCTTGCTCTAATATATTGCCCACTAGCTCTCGTAAACTATCGGTTAGGCTGTTCACTTTTGCGGAAAGGGCAGAAAACTCGTCATTGCCCTCTTGAGGCAATTTGGTGCTTAAATCCCCTTTACTTAGCTGACTTAAGCCTTTATTGATACGGCCAAGGGGTTTGGAAATACTACGTGTTACAATAACCGCTAAAAATATTGCAGCAACCAAGCCCAGTGCCGCGACAATGATATTGCGCACAAGGTTGGCCTGAACAGATTCAAGAATGGCGTTCTGTCCATCAAGAGATTGCTTCTGGACAGCGTCAAACAAAGTATTAATGTCGGCAAGTGCGGTTTCTAACGCTTCTTTTGCTTCCTTCTGAGCTTTCGCAGCTTTGTCTACTTCAGAAAGTTTTTGTCGCTGCAAAGCAATTAATCCATTTGTGCCGTTTACCGCTTCCATCAGTAAATCATACTGTTCGTTAAAAGATGCTATCGTACCGCCATCATCAACACCCGTGGCTAAACGGTTTACATAGTCTTTATCTACTTGCAAATTGCTTAACTGATACTCCAAATCCTCAATGATATTGGCGCTTTGTGTGGCACTGTCGGTTTCTGCAAGTTCTATGAACGAATCGTTCATGGTTAGCAATTTGTTGTCTATTGCAGTACCCGCACCAATAAGCGTTTCAATGCTGGGGTTATCCCCTTCTAAATAAGAAAGGTCTAGCATTAGGGCACTGGCTTCATCAGCGGTCATCAAAACTTTTTCTAGCTGTGTAGCAAGGGCCTTTTCGATATTCATTCGTTCGTTGATGGCGGTATACATGTCGTTACTACTATTAACGTAGGCTAGACTAACGTCGACAGCGTTACTGGCTACCGCGTTATTTGGCATAAGTGAGTTTAAACGAGACAAGTCGTCAGAGAATGCGGAAGATAAAGTATCAAACGTCTCTTTGTTTGCGACCAGCTCTTCTCTATTTTCGACATGATATCCGTTGGCAGTAATCACTGATAAAGAGAGGATCTCAGTCTTTACTTTTACCATGCTGGTCTGAACTGGCATCTTTTGCTCTACAACGTCTTGTGCAGAATCTTTTATTCCGCTAAGACCAAAATAGGAAAGAATACTGGTAAGTAATAATAAGCAGCCGAATAAGCCAAAGCCTAACGTGATTTTATTTATAATTGTTAACTGCATGGGCACTTCCACCAAAAAAACATGCCAAAAAATAAAAAGGGTTGTATCGCCTTTTTAAGTTTAGTTTAACAGGATGTTAATTCAATGCATCAAAAGTTTTATTTATTTTGCACATTTGTTAGATAAATCTTGCACTTACAATCTGGTCAGGCCAGACACCATGCGGGCTGTATCGAAGTAACAATTTTTATCGCACCAGTGCAATGGATAAATTTTCAGCGAGAAAACAAAGTTTCCACGGTTTTGCTTTTAAATTGTTTCAACTTACCTATAATAACCACCAAATACTTATTCACTCGTTCTTAGTAGGTTGTAATGGATCAAAATAAAGAATTGAAAAAAGCAGGGCTAAAAGTCACTCTGCCTCGCCTTAAAATTTTACAAATTCTGCAAGAGCCAGAAAACCAACACATCAGCGCTGAAGACGTTTACAAAATCCTTATCGAACAGGGTGAAGAAATTGGTCTTGCTACCGTGTACCGCGTGTTAAACCAATTTGATGATGCAGGCATTCTCAATCGCCACCATTTCGAAGGTGGAAAATCTGTATTTGAGATCAGTCACAAAGATCACCACGACCACCTTGTGTGTCTGAAGTGTGGCAAGGTCATTGAGTTTGAAGATGACATTATCGAAGAACGCCAAGAGATGATCGCAAAGCAACACAAGATGAAGCTAACGCATCACAGCCTATACTTATACGGTGAGTGTACAGACGGTAACTGCGACAACTTACCTGAATAAGTAACAGTTTTATTCTAGCAAAAGGCCCGCTTTAAGCGGGCCTTTTTTCGTTACGCTTTAAACTTATATGCGTGGTAAGCCTTAATTGCTTTCTCCCACACGTCACCCACTTCCCCTGTGCCAATAGGTTTTCCGTCTACTTCAACTACCGGGGCAACTTCTTTGCTTGAAGAGGTTAACCATACTTCATCTGCCTCCAGCAACTCATCTTTGCTAAACCAAGTTTCTGTAACAACCAGGCCTGCCTGTTTAAATGCTTCAATTGCAATGGCGCGAGTAATACCGGGAAGAAGTTCATGGTTTAAGGGGGGCGTAGATATACATCCGTCTTTCACCATAAACACGTTGCATGAACTTGCCTCTGTTATCATACCTTCGCTGTTGTACAAAATAGTTTCGTTAACGCCTGCGTCAACACCTGCTTGATAGTGCATTACATTGCCTAACAAGGATGTGGATTTGATATGGCAGCGTTGCCACCTTTTATCCTGTTGAAGCGCAACTTTGAAAGGCCTTGCTTCAGATTTTGCTGTGGGCTGTGGTGGCGCTATTTCAAAAGCAAACCCGAATACCGTAGGTGCTATATTCTTAGGGTATGCATGAAAACGTTTTGTATCGGTGCCACGGCTTACGTGAAAATAAACACCAATGTTTCCGCTTTCTATAAATGCTTTGTTTTTTTCGACCAAGCTGGTCAAAATGTCTTGCCATTCTTCTGCTGAATAAGGGTTAGCGATTTCAATAGCTTTAAGGCCTTGCGCCATACGCGATGTGTGCCCCTTGAAGCCTACTGCGCTACCAGAATACGTTGGAATGACTTCATAAATACCATCACCAAAAAGGAAGCCTCTGTCCATCGGAGAAATTTTAGCCTCAGAAAGAGGCATATACTCACCGTTTAAAAACGCAATCGTCACAATATTTCTCCTTGTAGTCGGCGACGCCTACTTGTCATCAGTAGCCAGTCTGCCCTTGCTTCTTCTTCATGTTGAAAAACAAAATTCACTTTTTCGCCTGGCACGGCTTGGGCCAAGCGACTTATATCACAGGGGCTTACACAGCCAAGTTTTGGATAACCCCCTAATGTTTGTCTGTCGCGCATCATTACAATAGGCTGCCCGTCGCCGGGAACTTGAATTGCACCTAAATTAATTGCCTCTGAGCGCATGTTTTCTATATCGGCAGCAACTGATTCACCGGTCAACCTAAAGCCCATGCGATCGATAGCCGATGAAACCGTATAGCTGCTTGTTTCAAACGTGCGTAAAGCAACAGCGCTAAAACTCGAAAACTGATACCCGGGAATAACCCGAATAGACTCTAAAAAACCATAGTTGTCTATGTGCTGCCGCGAGAGAGTGCGCATTCTAGCGGTGCTTTTAATTCTGCTGTTAGCTGAAATGTCGATGCAATCGCCATCTTTTAACGCGCATCCCTTACCATCCAACCCACCAAGTTGTTCGCGTACTACCGTACATGCACTCCCTACCGCTTTTGGCACATGCCAATTTCCACCTATTGCCAAATAGGCTTTGCTACCAAGTAGAGCGCTGCCAAACGTAATAGTTGCACCTGCCGGTACATGTTGGCTCTGGTATGTTGCTTTAACGTTTCCATCTACATCGAGTGAGGGCTCCCTGCCAGTTACCGCAATAATACAATCTTCATCAACCCGTAATCGCATTTCACCAATCGCTTCGAAGCATGGCGTACCGTCTAAATTGAAGGCTAGAAAATTGGCCCAATCATAGGCGTTACTATCCATAGGGCCTGATTCACAAAATCCATCCCGTTGTCGCCCTACCCGTCCGTTATCTATGATAAGGCTAAACAATCCTTTACTGAGTACTTCAATTCTCATCGCTCAACCTGCAATCCTGCTCTATATTCCTGTTCAGTAACTGAAACAAACCTAACCACATCACCTGCTTTTAACCGCGCTTCACTTTGCTCATTTTTATGAATGAGCATGTCGAATGCCGTAAGCCCCAATAAATTCCATCCTCCAGGTGATTCACTGGGGTAAACAGCAGTTTGCCTGTCAGCGATTGCAACCGCACCTTTAGGTACGCGTTTGCGCGGTGTGCCTAGTCGCGCACATTTGAGCGCTTCCGGAATATCACCCATGTAGGCAAAACCCGGAGAAAAACCCACTGCGTATACTTTATAAGTCGTGCTAGTGTGCAATTCGATAATCTCTTCAATAGACAGTGACGTTTTCTTACTCACTACACTTAAATCACTTGCATTAGGCGCACCGTACCAAACAGGAATTTCAATCACGGCGCTACTTTCATTCTCTTTTGCTTGCAAAGAGAATGATTGCAGGCTCATGTCTTCAGCGCTTAGATTACTTATGGCACGGTATACACCGTGGCTATCAATTAATGCCATATCAAAAATAATCAACAGGCTGTCATAGGAAGGCACACACTCACGCAGCCAAGCCCACGAATCGCTTCCCTTTTTGCTATCTATCGCTGCCAGCATGTGATGACAGGCATTATTCGCGTCGTCCAGGTTTGCGCCATCAAAGTACAAAATAATGGCGTCTGCACTTGCTGTAACTATTCGCTTAATGCGACCGAAAGCTTGCATCTACTGTCCTTGTTATTTAAACGGCTGTCAGTGCTTGGTTCTGAGTACTTAGTTTTAGATATACCACTCTCAGCACAACAGTGGGTAACAGCCTCTTGTATTGTTCTTGTAAAATGTGTTTTTTATGAGGCAGGTTTATAGAAATGTTCTGATTTTCTTTGCAATATTCACCGCCCCTTTAGTATCACCATGTACACACAGAGAATCCGCTTCTATTGCAAGTGTTGCTCCCGAGGCTGTCGTTACTGTTCCCGATGATATAAGTTGTTTAGCTTGGAGCAATGCGTCGCTCTCGCTTAACACGGCACCTTCGATCAAGCGAGATTGCAGTAAACCTTCATCGGTATAACGCCTGTCTGAAAATGCTTCAAAATACAACGGCAGCTCCCACTCTTGCGCAGCTTCTTTAATCGCTGCATTTTGCGACGTAGCCTGTACCATTAGTGCGAGGGGCGAATTTAACGACTGCATATTTATTTCGGCTATGCTTTGCATTACTGTGCGCATGACAGCTGTATCTTTCATCATGTCATTGTAAAGGGCGCCATGAGGTTTCACATAGCTCACGTTGGCCCCACATACCTTTGCCATTCCACTCAATGCACTTACTTGATATTGAATCATAGCGCTGAGTTCATCAGCGGCAATCGCCATACTTCTGCGACCAAATCCCTGTAAGTCTGGATAGGCTGGATGGGCACCTATGTCCACATCATGTTGTTTGGCTAACCGAATAGCCTGCTTCATCACTAACGGATCACCCGCATGAAAACCACAAGCAATGTTGGCCTGATCAATTTCTGCCATAATGGCCGCTTCCACCGGCATAGACCATGCGCCAAAACTCTCACCTAAATCGCAATTTAACTTCATAATGGTTTAGCTCTTACGTTCATTCCAGTATCATGTTACCTGTTCTTTTTAAAAAGTCAGTGCTGATGATAAATATTGGAAAAATTAATACATTACGCGTGGTAGCCCAATACCCTTTTGGCTACGCTTTAGCGCCACTTGTCGAAAACAACGACGAAAACGACTGCGTAATAGAAATAGATGATGCTGAAGAGCTGCAAACTGTGACCCTTGCGATTGACGAAGTAGAAACTTCCCTCGCAGAAGGACAACAGATAGACGTATTTGTAGCCACAGATCAGCGCGGCGATCTCTATGCCACCATGAAGAAACCTTTGATTCAAGTTGGTGAAACTAAGGTACTTAAAGCGGTATCTGCCACTAACTTTGGTGCATTTTTCGACTGGGGTTTAGACAACGACCTTTTAATGCCCAACGACTACCAAGCCCAACCTGTCAATCCAGGTATGTACTATGTTGTTCACACCTTTTTTGATGATAAAACCCAGCGTATTTTAGGTGCTACCAAGCTTCACTATTTTCTAAAGGAAAGTAGTGCCTATCTCAACGAGGGCGACACAGTGCAATGCTTGGTTTATGCCAAAACTGATTTAGGTTTTAAGGTCGTTATCAATGAAAAAAGCTTAGGTCTTATTTTCCATAGCGATGCTTTTAAGCCACTTAAAGTCGGGCAAGCTACTGAAGGGGTAATTAAAACAATTCGTGACGACGGCAAAGTGGACGTAGCCCTTCAGCGCATAGACAAAGGTGGCCGTGATGCACTTCAACAAGCCATTTTGGATGACTTAGAAGCCCACGGTGGGATTTCTACGCTAACAGATAAGAGTGCGCCAGAAGCCATTTACTCTCATTTTAACGTGAGTAAAGCGGCGTATAAAAAAGCGTTAGGGGCGTTATATAAGCAAAAGAAAATCACGCTTAGCCCAGATGCAGTTCGCCTTAACAAATAAACGCACATGTCACAGCTGCATTGAAGCGCTAAACTGGCCTGTCTTGCAGCTTCCTTTTTTATTTTTATGACATTAGGACAAACAATGAAAGCACGTGTTTCTTGGGATCAAGATTTAACTTTTACAGGAACTACAGACAGCGGTTACAAAACGGTGATGGACGGCAGCGGTAAGGCTGTATCTCCGATGGAATCAGTGCTGTTGGCAGTTGGTGCATGTTCAAGTATTGACGTGGTAGATATTCTTAAAAAAGGGCGCTTTAACATTGAAGCCTGTAACTGTGAATTAGAAGCTGAACGCGCTGAAGAGCCGCCTCGTGTATTTACTAAAATTCACGCGCATTACACAGTGTCAGGTGAAGGCATTAGTGAAAAGGCCCTTGCTCGCGCTGTGCAGCTTTCTGCAGAAAAATACTGTTCCGTCATGCTAATGCTAACGGGTAATGTTGAGATCACTACAAGCTATACTTTGGTTTAATAAACTATAGTAGAACCAGCCTCTTTTTAGCGATTCTCGCTAAGCATTAGTAGAAAAGGCCAACCACTTGGGTTGGCTTTTTCGTTGAAACTGTTTGCTACACTCATAAGTGATTGATATTATTAACAATTAACATTAGTTAACATCTTTGGCATATTAGCTGCTGTATATGGTCATTATTATATAACGACAACTACGTTAGGGTTATTGACCATGGAAACTACAACGCACAGCAACACCTCTTTTTCACCATCACATTCTTTATTACCGTTTTCGCCAACATCACTCAAATTACTTGTTGGAAGCGGTATTGTTGCCCTCTCTCTCTCGATGACAGCATGTTCTGATGCTGATGCCATTAATGACCAAGCCAACGCCACCGAAGTTGAAGAAACCGTTTTTGCTATTCCCGTTGAAACCCAAACCATTGTTACTGGCGACATTACGTCCACTTACGAAACAACCGCTATTTTAGAAGCCCGTGAAGAAGCATTTGTGGTTGCGCGAGCATCTGGAATTATCGAAGAAATTTTTGTAGAAGAAGGTGATTATGTTGAAAAAGGCCAGGTACTGGCGCAGCTCGATAAGCGCCGCTACGAGCTAAACTTATCAAAAGCACTGGCTGATTTAGCCGGCATTGAGAGTGAGCTTGAAAAGGTTAATAAAGTATATTCTAAAAAGCTTATCAGCGATGACACTTACGACAAACTCACGTCGCAGTTTGAATCAGCAAAAGCATCTGTACGCTTAGCTGAACTTGATTTGAAAGAAGCAACGATCACAGCCCCAATTGATGGATACATTGCAGAGCGAAACGCCAAAGTAGGTAACTTAACTGAATCGTTCCAACGGGAGAGAATGTTCCATATTGTTCAGCAGCGCAATCTGCAAGGTATTGTGTATTTACCCGAAAACGAGCTGCCTAACGTGGTCATTGGGCAAGGCGCTAAGTTGACAGTTGCGGCCTTAGGCGACAGAACGATTACAGCCAACGTAGAGCGAATTAGCCCGGTTATCGACGCGACCACCGGCACGTTCAAAGTAACGTTAAAAGTACCTAACGAAGATAACAAACTTAAAGCCGGCATGTTTACCGATGTGTCACTTGAGTACGCAACACATGCTAACGCCACGTTGTTGCCTCGTAGAGCGCTAGTTACCATCGATAATAATCATAGTGTATTCGTTGTCGACAACGGCAAAGTTAAAAAAGTTGATATTTCTACAGGCTTTGAAAACAACGAAGTCGTTGAAGTTATCAATGGTTTAAAAGGTAATGAAGAAGTGGTTACCGCAGGCCACCAAAATCTGAAAGACAGCGCCCCTGTTGAAGTAGTTAACAGCTAATTCGGCCTAACAAGGAACTCACACAATGCGTATTGTAGATATTGCTGTAAAGCGCCCTGTTGCCGTTAGTATGTTCACTTTTGCGGTATTGCTATTTGGTATGGTGTCGTTAGGCAGACTGTCGGTTAACTTACTGCCTGACTTATCTTACCCTACTCTCACCATTCGCACCGACTACAACGGTGCAGCGCCAGGCGAAGTCGAACAACTGGTTTCAAAACCCATTGAAGAAGCCATCGGTGTGGTAAAAGGCGTACGTAAAGTTACGTCCACATCGCGCGCAGGCCAGTCTGACGTAGTGCTTTCATTTGCATGGGGTACTGACATGGATTTCGCGAGCTTAGAAGTGCGCGAAAAACTCGATGTTTTACAACTTCCCCTTGATATAGAAAAGCCAAGACTTCTTCGTTTTAACCCAAGTTTAGATCCAGTTATTAAACTTGGGCTTACGGCACAAAGCGACACGTCAAGTTTAAGCGTAGCGCAAATGAAGCGACTTCGTTTATATGCCGAACAGCAGGTAAAACGAGCTTTAGAGTCGGTAGAGGGTGTAGCAGCTGTGCGCGTTGGCGGTGGTTTAGAAAACGAAATTCACATTCTTATCGACCAGCAAAAAGCCAGTCAGTTGTCTATTCCTATTACCCGTATTATTGACCGGGTAAGTGCTGAAAATATTAACGCGGCGGGCGGTCGAATTGATAACGCAGCCCAGGCGTTTTTGGTCAGAACCCTGAATCAGTTTGAAACGCTTAGCGATATAGAAAACCTGTTTATTGGCCGTTTTGAAGGCAAAAACATCCAGCTTAAAGATATTGCCACGGTAGAAAGTGCGTATAAAGACCGTGATGTGGTAACGCGCTTTAACGGCAATGAAGGCATTGAAATTGCCATTTATAAAGAAGGCGATGCTAATGCGGTTAACGTTGCGCAAAAAGTGGCTAACCGGTTAAATGAGGTCAACAACAATCTGCCTTCTAACTACACGCTTAGCGAAATTTACGATCAAAGTGTGTTCATCAAGCAAGCCATAGACAACGTGAAGTCAGCGGCAGTGATGGGCGGTATTTTAGCCATGTTAGTGCTTTACCTTTTTCTTAAAGACTTCTGGGCTACCGTTATTATCTCGGTTTCTATTCCGGTATCAGTAATTGCCACCTTTAATCTAATGTATGCCAACGATATAAGCTTAAACATGATGAGCTTAGGTGGTATCGCGCTTGCTGTTGGATTATTGGTAGATAACAGCATAGTTGTGCTTGAAAATATCGATCGTCATAAGAAGTTAAAAATGGCTGGAAGTGATTACGCTACAGCTAATGAAAAAACGACGGCAGAAGCCACAGAAACTGAGGCATCTGCCGCTAGCGAAGGAACAAAAGAAGTCTCTGGCGCAATTGTGGCTTCTACACTGACCACTATGGCCGTGTTTGTTCCGCTAATATTTGTAGAAGGTATTGCAGGTCAGCTGTTTAAAGACCAAGCGTTGACCGTCTCATTCGCTTTAGCTGCATCGCTTGTTGTCGCGCTTACACTAATTCCTGCGATGGCACACAAGAAGAAAAAGCAACAGCTCGACCACGAAGAGGTGTTCACTACACCAGCGCCTACCCCTCCTACGTCAACGTTTGGCAAAGTTATGTATTATCTTACCCTGCCTATTCGTTGGGTATTCAGACTTATCTTTGTATTTTTACCTGCAGCTTTGGTCACCTTGGTGATAGGCGCTTGGCATATCGTCAGCAAATTACTGAGCGTTGCCTTTAAACCACTTATTTGGGTATTTAATAAAGCGTTTGACCTTCTCGCTTCCGCCTATGAAAAACTGCTACGTATAAGCCTTCGAGCAAAAGCACTGGTACTAGCCATTGCCTTTGTACTTGCTGCGGGCGCGGTGTTGCTGATACCGAGATTGGGCATGGAACTTATCCCAACCCTATCTCAAGGCGAGTTCTCGGTAGAAGTGACCCTTCCAGCGGGATCGCCACTAGCGCGTACCGACGCTATTATCAGCGAACTTGCAGCGGTTGCAGTAAATAACAATGATGGCGGCGAAACCAAAGTGCTTCGCACGTATGCCATGTCTGGTACAGGAAGCCTTATCAGCGCAGCGCCTAACCAAGGTGGTGATCATTGGGGTCGTTTAAACATTGTCATGCAGCCTACGGCGACAGCTGGCGATATGGACGCAGTAAAGCGTGCCCTTCGCGATCATTTAGCGTTTAAACCTCAGGTTCAGGCAACGTTTTCAGAGCCAGAGCTATTTAGCTTTGCCTCGCCTATTCAAATTGAAATTGCAGGTTATGACCTTAATCAATTACAGCAGTATGGCGACGCCATTGCGACAAAACTTGCCAGTTACAGTAATTTTGCCGATGTAACTACTAGCATTCGTGACGGAAACCCAGAGCTTAAGATAGCCTTCCATCACGCTAAACTTGCTCGACTTGAGCTTGATGCATCAACCGTTTCTCAGCTTATTGCAGCAAAGGTGGGTGGCCGTGTCGCTACACAGTATAGTGTTGAAGACAGAAAGGTAGATGTGCTGGTAAGAACGCAAGAAAACCAGCGAGATGACATCGCTAGTGTGCGCGCCATTGTTGTTAACCCAGGCTCTGCACAACCTATTCCATTAAGTGCCGTTGCAGACGTATACATGAGTGTAGGTCCTAGCGAGATCACCCGCGTTGGACAGCAGCGTGTAGCGCTGGTATCTGCTAATCTAGCTAAGGGTAAGCTTGATGAAGCAGTTGCCGTTGCCAATAAGGTCATTGCTGAAACTCAACTTCCTCTATCTTTGAGTGCAGAAGTAACCGGACAGAGCGAAGACATGCAAAGCAGCTTCCGTTCGCTACAGTTTGCTTTGGCACTTGCGGTGTTCATGGTGTATTTGGTTATGGCTTCTCAGTTTGAGTCGTTACTGCACCCACTGCTTATCCTATTCGCAGTGCCGCTTGCTGGCGCGGGTTCTGTGTACGGGTTGTGGCTTACCAATACGCCGCTAAACGTGGTGGTATTTATCGGTTTAATTATGCTCTGCGGTATTGTAGTGAATAACGCTATTGTATTAGTTGACCGTATAAATCAGTTACGCCGTCAGGGAGTAGAGAAAGATACAGCTATTCTAGATGCTGCTAAAACCCGCCTGCGCCCTATTGTGATGACCACACTTACTACGGTACTGGGTTTATTGCCTATGGCGTTTGGTTTTGGTGAAGGTGCTGAAATTCGCACGCCAATGGCCATCACCGTTATTTACGGCCTTCTGTTTGCAAGCTTGCTCACCCTCATTTTACTGCCAGTGCTTTACAGCCTGTTCGACGTTAAGAAGAAAGCGCCTGTGAAAGATAATTCTCGTGAAAACGTAGGCTTTGGTGACAAGGAAGTAATGCCAAAAGGAGGTGTACTATGAGTACACCTTCTCACAACGCTAATAACAGTTCTGAAACCCACACTGACAAGCGCCAAACACGTGACCCGAATCAACGCGAGACAGACATAGTTTCACAGCCGCACCTTTCAAAAATTGCAGGTATAGGCGCCTCGCTTGCACGCTTTGCGCTAAATAAGCCCGTTACCATCGGAATGCTGTTTTTGTCTATGTTGCTGTTCGGCATTGTATCTGGCCGCTTATTGCCTTTAGAGAAATTCCCAGGGATTGATATTCCAGAAATGGTAGTGCAGATCCCCTACCCTGATGCGACTCCAGTTGAAATTGAAACGATGATAACCCGTCCGGTTGAAGAGGCTGTTGCTACCATGTCGGGGATAAAGCGATTAAGGGCACGTTCCTACGACAATATGGCCGAGGTCATTGTGGAGTTCGACTGGGATGAAAACCTTAAAGCCAAAAGTATTGAAGCACGGGAGAAGATTGACGCTATTCGCCATGAACTCCCTGACGATATAGAGCGGATCATGGTGTACAAGTTTAACACCAACGATATGCCTATATTCCAGCTGCGTGTATCGAGCGACCGCGACTTATCGAATGCTTACGACTTGCTTGAGCGTAACCTTAAGCGACCTCTAGAGCGTGTTCCGGGTGTATCGAAAGTTGAGCTATACGGCACCATGAAGCGTCAAATTACTATTCGCTTAGATCCTAAGAAAATGGCGGCCTACCAAATAGACGGTACACGCTTAGAGCAGCAGCTTCAAAACGCCAACTTCTCGCTAACCGCGGGCTATATGTACAATAACGGTGAAAAAATTCTGGTTAACCCAACTGGCGAATTTACCGATGTAAACGACTTTAAAAATATGTGGGTTACCCGCAGCGTTCGCTTGTCTGATATTGCCAGCGTGACTTACGAGCTTCCTCAACGCAATGAAGGACGTCATTTAGATCGCACCTTTGCGGTAGGCTTTAACGTATTTCGCGAATCGGGCAGCAATCTTGTAGAAGTTTCCGACGCGGTAATGAAGGTTATCGAAAAAGCCAAGGAAGACCCTGAGTTTACAGGCATTAGTTTATTTGTAATGGACGACACCGCGAAAAGCGTGACTTCGTCGCTGAGCGATTTGCTAAACGCAGGCCTTTTAGGTGCGTTACTTTCAGTTATTGTGCTGTACTTATTTTTGCGCCAGCTTACCACCACCTTAATCGTCGTGCTTTCAGTGCCATTCTCAATTTGTATTACCTTAGGTGTGATGTATCTATTAGGTTATACACTCAACATCTTATCGTTAATGGGCCTCATGCTAGCGGTAGGTATGCTGGTAGACAACGCCGTGGTGATCACTGAAAGCGTATTTCAAGAACGCCAACAAGAGGGAGACATTAAGCGAGCCACCCAGATTGGTGTAAACAAAGTCAGCCTTGCGGTCATTGCTGGAACTGCAACCACGGCAATAGTGTTTTTACCTAATATTATTGGGGTAAAAATAGACGTGACTATTTTCCTAGAACACGTTGCTGTGGCTATCTGTATATCCCTGTTTGCGTCGCTTTTCATTGCTAAAACACTTATTCCCTTACTGACAACTAAGGTAAAGATCCCTGTTGTAAAAACGCCTAAAACGCCGTCCTACATAAAAGGCTATGGTCGTGCGCTTAACTGGATGTTGAAACACCAGGGCGTAACTTGTGTTATTGCTCTGCTTATTCTCGCGTCGACCTTTGTGCCGATGCAGGTGGTTACGTCTGACGATGAAGGTAACGACAACCAAGAGCGTATTTGGCTTAATTACCATGTGACGCAAAACTTCACTCTAGAAGAAGTGGAAAAAACAGTCGATAAAATGGAAGCATATCTTTATGAAAACCAAGAACGCTTTCATATTAAGCAGGTGTATACCTATTTTACTGCCGGCCATGCGGTAAGTGGTATCACGCTTAATGATGAATTGCCCGTAAGTGTAGGAAAAATCAAGGAGGATATTCGTGAAAACATGCCTTCATTTGTGCGTGCTCGCCCCTCTTTCCAGTGGGATAGCGGCAACGGTGGTGGCGTTAGAGTAACGCTGTTGGGGGAATCTTCAGAAACCTTGCTCACTATTTCAGAGCAAATCATTCCTATTCTTTCCACCATAGATGGGTTGGAAGATGTAAAAGCCGACACGGGATCTACCCGTGATGAGGTTCAAATACGCATAGACAGAGAGAAAGCAAACCGCTTTGGCATACAAGTAAACGATGTGGCTAAACTTATCTCTACGGCACTACGCGGCAGTAATTTACGTACATTCCGCTATGGTGACGCCGGAGAAGTGGCGGTGCAGCTTAAGTTTGGCAGCGATATT
The DNA here is from genome assembly GCF_022348345.1 of Alteromonas sp. CNT1-28. Taxonomy (NCBI): domain Bacteria; kingdom Pseudomonadati; phylum Pseudomonadota; class Gammaproteobacteria; order Alteromonadales; family Alteromonadaceae; genus Alteromonas; species Alteromonas sp. CNT1-28. The sequence continues at coordinate 34,592 of NZ_JAKREZ010000018.1, forward strand.
CAAGCCTCGCTAAGCGAACTTAAGAACATCAATATTGGGTTTACGCAGGGTCAATCGGTAACGCTGAACATGATTGCAGATTTCACTGTGGTGCCACAGCTTTCGCAAATTAACCGCAACTATCGTCAAACAGCGCTAGCTATTGGTGCAAATCTAGAGGGTGAAACCACCACCGAACAAGCTCGTGAACGCATAGAAAAAGCATTAGCTAATATCGAATTGCCGACAGGCTATAAGTGGACGCTAGACGGTAGCTTCTCTCGCCAGGATGAAGCCAATGCCGTAATGCAAATGAATATGCTATTAGCTCTTTGCATGATATACGTTGTGATGGCCGCGCTGTTTGAATCGCTAATTCTTCCAACATCTGTAATTACGTCACTACTGTTTTCCTTTACAGGTGTTTTTTGGGCATTCATGGTTACAGGCACATCTATGTCTATCATGGGGATGATTGGCATGCTGATTCTGATGGGTATTGTGGTTAACAATGGCATCGTATTGGTAGACAGAATTAATCAGCTCATCAATGAAGGTCTGTCGCTGTATGACGCAGTAATTGAAGGGTGTATGACACGTATCAGGCCTATTCTGATGACAGTAGCCACTACAGTTCTAGGGCTTATTCCACTTGCGATGGGGAGTACTCGAATTGGCGGCGACGGCCCTCCCTACTCGCCAATGGCCATTGCAATCATTGGTGGGCTGGTGTTCTCAACACTAACCAGCTTGTTCTTAGTACCACTTGCTTACGTGTTGCTACTAAAGCTTAGGTTTAAAACGCAACGTTTGTTTAAAACCAGTAAAGCGCGTGTAGCCACGTATATTAAAATCGCTAATTAAGGCGCATTTTAAAGCAAAAAGTAAGACAAAAAGCGGGTCTAGTTTTCACCATTTACGTCAACGTGATTGACGATGAGTGCAAGCTAGCCCGCTTTTTCTGGATTTATCGTTACCGCAGTCAACGCCTTAGCTACGCGACGTTAAGTATTCGTGTACCGCATCAGCGTGACGCTCTACTGAAAACTCAATTAGGCTACTGCCATTGCACGTCAACCCTTCTTCAGACGTTACCATACGCAACACTTCACGCTGACTAGCACCAATGCGTCCTACGTTACGTGAAAGACTAGAGCGAAGTACTCTAACGTCATCATTTATCACAGCTTTACAAAACCCTGCAAATTGGGTTTCGCCTACAAAGCGTATGTCTTTTTGTGGTGCTGCGGCAGTTGCGTTTACGCTAAATGCTACGGTTGCAGTTACAACTAGAACTTTTACCGCGTTGGCTAATTTCGATTTAACTGGTTTCATGTTTAATTCCTCAATGTGTAGATAAAGGCTTTAATCAAGTTTGTGGCAAACTCTTAGTTTTTGGTTGAACAAAGCTGAACAATCAACAATTCGCTCAACGCCCTTTATTTATGCATCAAGAATTAAAACTTTTCTGTTGAATGATTGTGTAATGGGGGTAAATGTGTGGTAAATCAGTTTGTTACACCATTGTTACGAGGCTAAATCACTGTTTTATCGAGATTAATTTAGATTACATATTACTAATATATCTAGCGATGGAACTTGTAGGAAGAAAGAAATATAAGACTTAAGTATAAAAAGGCCCCTTTCGGGGCCTCAAAACTGTAATTTTAACAAAATATATAATGATAAAGCGTATTTAATAAGCAGAAACACTCGCCCTTTCCGTAATTAAATTACAGAAAGCGAACGCAATTACTCATATTTGCGTTCGCGCTTAGTTTCAATGGCATCAATATAAGCATGCCATGACGCGTAGCCGACAATGGGCATCAATACAATAAATCCGACAAAGCCGGTAACAAAGCCAATCGCAACAGTGGTGAAGATGATAGCCCCCCAAATAAGCATAGGGACTTTGTTTAACCAAACAGCGTTAACGCTGGTTAATACGGCGGTAGCAAGGTCAACTTTACGTTCCATCAAAATAGGTTGGGTAAACGCCGTAATGAAAAGCATAGCCAATGTAAAACCCGCACCAACAATTGTGCCTAGCGCTAAAAACGGTAACAAGCTTTCTAAGTCGTTTTCTATATAAGGCGGATAAAGCGCGTGGATTAGCGATGCGACACGTAACCAAAATATCATCATCACCATAAGCAGTATGGCAAAGCCCCACTCGTTAAATGCATTTCGGCGCATTGCGCGTAAAGAGTGGCGTAGCGTGGGCTTGTGGCCTTTTTCCATTTCCCAGCTCACATCATAAAGACCAGCAGCCAGAAATGGACCTACCAACATAAAGCAAACAATGGCGGGTAAAATAACTAAGTGCCAACCTGTCATTTCAACCAAGTACATAATGAACCACGGAATAACCGCGAAAAGAACGCCATAAAACAATGTGAGACCTGGTGCGCGCATAGCGTCTCGTAATGCCAATGACAACCATTTTATAGGGTCGCCAACGTCTAATTCTTTACAGGGAATAACGCGTGCTATACCGCTTTGCGTGATTGCATTCTCTGGTGTTTCTTTGAAATGGTGCGACATATTCTTATCACCTCTGCTTGTTAGCCTGTTTGTTACTAACGCGTTTTTTATACACGCCTTACTACTACGATAGGCGCTGAATGAAAAGTTCACAAGCTATTAACATAAATTTTATACTTAAGTGACAAGCGGATCATTCATCTCGTTATGTGGTTAATAAATAACCACTTGGTGAAAAAAGTAGTGCTTAATGCAGAAATACTGCAAAAAGGCCATCGCATATGGCTCTGTATTGCGATAATCTCAGGGTATGTAAATCAACCAGATAGACCATGAAAACTGTATCTCGCTCACATAAATTAGATAACGTTTGTTACGACATTAGAGGCCCAATCGCTGCGCAAGCACGCAAAATGGAAGACGAAGGACACCGCATATTAAAGCTGAATATCGGTAACCCTGCCCCATTTGGATTTGAAGCCCCTGACGATATCGTAAAAGACGTTATTCATAACCTGCCTACGTCTCAAGGATATTCAGACTCGACAGGAATTTATGCTGCCCGTGTGGCCGTGATGCAGTACTACCAGCAGCGAAACATTAAAGACATCCGTGTAGACGACGTTTATATTGGTAACGGCGTATCTGAGTTAATTATGATGGCAATGCAGGCGCTACTTAATCATGGCGATGAAGTGCTTATTCCAAGCCCTGACTACCCGCTTTGGACAGCAGCAGTTAGCCTCTCGTCAGGTTCACCCGTTCATTATCGCTGCGACGAGCAAGCAGGCTGGTTCCCAGATATTGACGACATAAAAAGTAAAATCACCAGTAAAACCCGCGCGATCGTACTGATCAACCCTAACAACCCAACCGGCGCAGTTTACGACAAAGCCCTTTTACAAGATGTGGTTGAAGTCGCCCGCGAACACGGACTTGTTGTATTTAGCGACGAGATTTACGACAAAATTCTTTACGATGAAGCAAAGCACACCAGTATTGCTTCACTGGCTGACGATGTGTTTTTTGTTACCTTTGGCGGCTTGAGCAAAAACTACCGCGTGGCGGGCTTTCGTTCAGGTTGGCTAGTTGTCAGCGGAAATAAACGCCTGGCATCGGACTATATTGAAGGGCTTAATATTCTGTCTTCCATGCGGATGTGCGCTAACGTACCTTGTCAAAGCGCTATCCAAACGGCATTAGGCGGCTATCAGAGTATTGACGATTTGGTAAAGGAAAACGGGCGTTTACGCATTCAGCGTGACGTGACTACAGATATGCTAAACGGCATTGACGGTATTTCTTGCGTTAAACCTAAAGGTGCCATGTATTGTTTCGCTAAAGTGGATGAGAAGAAATTCAACATTCAAAACGACGAACAAATGGTGCTGGACTTATTAAGCTCTGAAAAAATTCTGCTGGTACATGGTCGCGCGTTTAACCTTACTGAAGGCACGTACTTCCGATTAGTATTTTTACCGCACAGCGATGTATTGGTGCCTGCGCTGCATCGTATTGGCAACTTCTTTAGAACGTATAAGCAAGGGGCGTAATGTGTCTGATAAAAGTCACTTTTTTGCGCACCTGGCGCGCTTAAAGCTTATTAATCGCTGGCCGCTAATGCACAACGTACGCACAGAAAATGTGCAGGAGCACAGTTTGCAGGTGGCCATGGTTGCCCATGCGCTTGCTTTAATAAAAAATAAGTTTTTTGGCGGCACACTGAACCCTGATCGTATTGCTACCATGGCAATATTTCACGACGTGTCGGAGGTACTCACCGGAGACCTCCCTACCCCAGTGAAATACTTTAACCCTGCGATTAAAGAAGAATATAAAAAGATCGAAAAAATTGCAGAGAACAAGCTAATTGAAATGGCACCAGAAGCATTTCGAGAAGACTACGCTGCGCTTATTGATCATCACTACCATAGTGAAGAAGAAGCTTTTATTGTCAAAGCAGCAGACGTACTTTGCGCTTACCTTAAAACCCTTGAAGAATTAGCTGCTGGTAACCAAGAGTTCAAGCTGGCTAAGAAAAGATTAGATAAAACCCTTAAAGAATATCATTCTGAAGAGGTGGACTACTTCTTAACGCGTTACGTACCAAGCTTTTCTTTAAGTCTTGATGAAATTACGCAAGACGATATGTGAGCGAGGCGGCTAACAGCCTATAAATCACTATACTGACGAATAGAAGTAGCATACACAGCAAGGCAGCGAGGTTTTTTTGGCAACAAGCGATTGGGAATTAGCATTACACGAGCGTCGTTTACCCCGTAGCGAAACAAGAGACGGCGATCATCGCAATCCATATCAACGTGATAAAGCGCGCGTTCTTCATAGCGCCGCCTTTCGTAGATTGCAGGCAAAAACCCAGGTGCTCGGTGTGGGGCTGAGCGACTTCTATCGCACTCGACTAACACACTCTCTAGAAGCCGCCCAAATTGGCACCGGTATTACCGCCCAACTTTGGGTGAAATTTCCAGATATTGCCTCGACGTTAGCGCTTGATCCTACGTTAATCGAAACCCTCTGCTTGGCTCACGATATTGGTCATCCCCCATTCGGCCATGGTGGTGAAATTGCGCTTAATTACATGATGCACCAATACGGCGGGTTTGAAGGAAACGGGCAAACCTTTAGGATCATCACTCAGCTAGAGCCCTATACCGCCGAACACGGCATGAATTTATGCAGAAGAAGCGTGTTAGGCTTGGTTAAATATCCGAATTTTATCGATGCCCTTCATAGTAAAGGACCTACGCCAGAGCGCCCTGTTTCACTTCGTCAGGTAAAGGCCCACGACTGGCATCCGCCAAAAGGTCTGTTTCGCTGCGATGAGCCCCTATTCGACTGGCTACTTGCGCCATTTAGCAATGAAGATAAAGATGGGTTTATGCAGTTTACTGCAAAACTGAATGCACACAGTAAAACGCAATTTAAATCGTTCGACTGCTCAATTATGGAGCTGTCTGACGATATCGCCTATGGCATTCACGACTTAGAAGATGCCATTGTAATGGATATGGTCGACAAGCATCACTTTGTCGAGGATGTAACCACGCCGCTAAAAGCGCTAGATGTACCGTGGCTGTCAGACAATATAGAAGTGCTAACCAATAAGCTATTTAGCGCTGCACATCACGAAAGAAAAAATGCCATAGGCGCGCTGGTAAATAGCTTTATTACAGCTATTGAAATAAGAGGCGTTGAGGGTTTTGCTCATCCGTTACTGGCGTTCAACGCTGTGATGCCTGAACAATTTGCGCAAGCTCTAGAGCTCTTCAAACGCTTTGTGTTTAACAAAGTAATACGCCGCCCCGATGTGCAGCTTCTTGAATACAAAGGACAGCTGGTGGTTATGGAGCTTTTTGAAGCCTTTGCATCAGATCCCGACCGCTTACTTCCCGAGAACACGCAAGTTCGCTGGCGCAAGGCCTGTGAGAGCGGCAATGGTATGCGCGTTCTCGCCGACTATATATCGGGTATGACCGATGAATTCGCATCTCGCCTATACAGCAATATCTTTTCACCTAAACAAGGCGGTATTCAAGATAGTTTGCATATGTAGATTGTTTTGTTTTTCCAAATTAATTGAAATGAAAAGACCGTACTCTCGGTCTTTTTTATTATGTTGAACTTACTCGTTACATTAACGTAGCTAAATGTACTGGGCGAAGTGACGACCATTTCTCATAGTCTTATCATAATTTAGGTGACGTAATGCCAAAACCATTTAAACCCTCAGTAAAATTAACCGATAACGACGTAACTAATGAAGACGTTTACAAGAGTCGCCGTACATTGCTCAAATCTATGGGCTTTGTGGGAGCGTCTACGCTGTTGGCGAAGTCGGCAGGCGCTGCCGGTTGGTTTTGGGAAGATGAAGAAGAGAAGGCAGCGTTTAAGGGAAAGGCGCTGGAGTTTAGTCAGCCCCCTAAGTTTCAAATAACGGAAACCCGAACGCCTGAAGATAAAGTGACCAGCTACAACAACTTCTATGAGTTTGGCACATCTAAAGATGCACCAGCCAAAAATGCGACTGAATTTCAAACTAATCCATGGACGTTAAAAGTTGACGGGATGGTTAAAAACCCCATTGAGCTTGATCACGATGCCTTAACAAAGCGTTTTCCCCTTGAAGAACGCATTTACCGCTTGCGCTGTGTGGAGGCATGGTCGATGGTGGTTCCTTGGATTGGGTTTGAGTTGGGGGCGTTGTTAAAACAAGCCGAGCCATTAATGTCAGCCAAGTATGTGGCGTTTGAAACCCTATACGACCCTGAGCAAATGCCCGGTCAACGAAGCCGCTTTACCGGTGGTGGTATTGATTACCCTTACGTAGAGGGTTTGCGTCTTGACGAAGCCATGCACCCGTTAACGCTCATGTCGGTTGGTCTTTACGGGAAGACCTTGCCACCTCAAAACGGCGCGCCTATCAGGCTTGTTGTACCGTGGAAGTATGGTTTTAAGAGCATTAAGTCTATTGTGAGAATTCGCCTTACCGACAAGAAGCCGCCTACTACATGGAATCGACTGGCCGCCAACGAGTATGGCTTTTACGCCAATGTGAATCCAAACGTGTCGCACCCAAGGTGGAGCCAAGCCAGCGAGCGTAGAATAACCACAGGTGGGCTACTCGCCAGAAATCGCATCGATACCCAAATGTTCAATGGCTACAGCGAAGTCGCGCCGCTATACAAAGATATGGACTTATCCCGTTATTACTAGCTTGTACTTTTTATTGGGCTACGAGTGAATAGCTAGCCCTTCTTATCAATATCACTTAACTAGAGTTTTTAAATATTATTATTAAGTTGTTCATTTAATGCCGTTAAGAAAAAAACCATTTCGACTCGCTGTATGGCAGCGCCGCAGCCTAAAAGGTCTTATTCACCTTTTCGCATTGGGCTATATCGCCTGGTTGTTTTTTGCAGGGGTAACCGATCAGCTTGGTCCAGACCCTGTAAACACGCTCATCAATGAGACTGGAACTTGGGCAATTCACTTTCTTTTACTAACGCTTACTCTTAGCCCACTTGCAAAATGGCTACCAAGCCCAGAACCGATGCAATTCAGACGTATGATTGGCGTATACACCTTTGTGTACGCCTTTGCACACCTGCTCACATACATTGTGTTTGAAATCCAGCTTGATATGGCACTAGTGGCTAGCGAGATAGTAAGCAGGCCATACATCATTGTTGGCATGGCAGCGTTACTTCTTCTTTTTGCTCTCACCGCTACGTCGTTCAAGCGTATCCAGCGCAACATGGGAAAAAAGTGGCAGAAGCTTCATAACAGCATTTACCTGATCCTGCCCCTTGCACTACTTCATTTCAGCTGGTCGCAGAAGACGTTTTGGCAAGAGCCCGTTTGGTATTGGATGATTGGACTGATATTAATGAGCCCAAGAATGAAGCAGTGGTATGTGACGTATCAGAAGAAAAGTCAAAAGAAGTCGAGAGACAAAAACGCAGTGGCGTGAAAAAACTAAAGTCGAAAACCTTTTAAACGAGCACGTAAAGCAGCGCAGCATAACGCGCTGTTTTGCTAAGCGTTACCGCAAGAATAAAAAACCAAAATGGGCTTCTAAGTACACCTGCTACTAAAGTAATAGGGTCGCCAATAATAGGTACCCAGCATAAAAACAAGCTCCACTTCCCCCACTTTGTAAAGGTGTAGCTTGCACGGTTAAACGCTGCTTCGCTCACTTTTAACTTATCGGTCGCAATTTCTTTTCCGAACTTGAAGCCCAATGCATAATTAACCACCGAGCCGAGTACATTTCCTAACGAAGCAACAACAAGCAACAACACCCAGCTCAACCCACTACTGTATAAAGCACTAAGCACAATTTCAGAACTAAAAGGCAATATAGTGGCAGCCAAAAATGCCGATAAGAACATCCCCAAGTAGCCTAAATGTATTAATGCGCTCAACGCTCCTCCAGCTTTATACAGTAGTTTTCTATGTAAAATTCGCGCGCATCTTACCTTAATCGGAGTATGAATACTTCCTTCAGAATTCGAAAGCACAAAAAAAACATTATCTTTTATATAGTTACTGACAAAGCACCAATTTGTGTGAAAAAAGTACAACTAAATACTTGCCAAATCCCTCTTTTATGAATACTGTATAAACATACACACTGTATAAGTAACCAGTATCAATTAATAACAATATTCCTGAAGTTCGATTTATGAACTTAAGGGCAAATGCATAAAGGGTTTTACTATGAACACATCTTCAGTTTCACGATTTAATGCTTTGCGCGCTTCGGTTTCAAATGTTGTTCAACTACCTTTGCCGATAGAAGGGTTTCCTGGCGAAAAACAAGGTAATGGAAAAGGAAATAACGACAAAGGTTGGAATTATCTGCTTTCAAATACGGTGTCGTTTTCTAAATCTGTAGATCACGCTATCCGTATTCAGAAACCTGAAAAAGAAAAAATGCCTGAATGGATCAGTAAGCTGATTACAGGTGGCCAGTGTAAAACACTGTATGTGGAAAACATCGATTTAGACCTTCAACCAACAGACAGTGAAATGATTAGAAAGCTGTGTGAGCTTTACTCTGTCAGCCTGGTGAATGTGCGTGTTAACAGCATTAATGACGAACAAAACGTAGCATTAGGCCCTTGGTAATACAAAGCCTGTTTATGCTTACATTTTACGTTTGCCTGAGTAGCGGTGCGTAAACAAAACCTAAATATTTATTTTCATACAACTCTTTGGCGTGGAATCTCTGACATGTACCCTTTGGCATGGACCGCCAAGGAATCTTTGAATATCGGCAACATTTACGTTTAAAAAAGTTGGGGCTCACGCAACTTATACTTATACTGTAGCGCTTTGTTTTACTCTTAAACTGCGAGTTGTCTTATGCGCTGTTACTGTTGCTCATCAAAACCCTTCGACGAATGCTGCGAGCCTTTTATTAAGGGTGATAAACACCCTAGTTCTGCAGAGCAACTTATGCGCTCCCGTTTTTCAGCCTACGCTAAAGCGCATTATCAATATATTCTTGAAACCTACACCAAAGAAAAGCAGCAGGGTCTTTCTGTAGAAGATTTGGCGCAAAGCGCACAAGGTGCGACATGGTTCGCGCTTAAAGTACACCCCACTCTAGCGGCTAGCTCCGTAGATAACTCCGTAGATAGCTTGGTAGGTAACTCGGTCAGTAGTACTGAAGAGAGTTCGATAGACAGTTCTGTACATGCTGACGCTAAAGTCGAAGCGCAAACCAACGCCGAGGCAATCTCTAAGACTAATTTAAAGTCCATCTCCAAACCCATCACCAAACCCAATAATGCCATTGTTGAATTCACTGCTTACTATTTTGAAAATAAAAGCATGTATCAGCTTCACGAAACGTCTAATTTTAGTGTTGAAGACGGTAAGTGGCGTTATCACGACGGCGTATTACACGACGACTGCGGCAAAATTAAATACGGGAGAAACCTACCTTGTGTTTGCGGTAGCAACAAAAAATTCAAACAGTGCTGCGCAACTAAGAGCCGCTAACCCAGTGGCAATAGCTAACCTTACTCCCTTCCCTGCGCATCTTGATTGTTCATCTTTTCTCTCGCTCCCACATAAAATAGGACACACTATGAAGATGAAGAAACATGCGGCAGGCGTTTTAATAGGCGCAGCACTGAGTACATTAAGTTATCAAAGCTATGCCGACGTTATACTACACGCATTTAACTAGACCTACGACGACGTAGCCGCAAAAGCCCAGGAAATTGCGGACCTTGGTTACACCAAAGTACTTGTTTCGCCTGCTTATAAATCGACAGGTGATCAGTGGTGGGCACGATATCAACCACAAGACTATCGAGTTATTGATAATCCACTTGGTGACACTGCTGACATTCAAGCGATGGTTATATGACCAACTATCATATCAACGCGGTGTTCGACAGCAATATAAAAAACGGCGCGCATGTTTTCGGAGAAATAATTACCACAGGCGGTGCAGGCTCTAGTGAGTATGATAACTTCCTTGCACCTTATTTATCAGCAACAGGTCACTCGGCCTACGACTTCCCGCTTTTCGCGCAAATACGCAGTGCATTTAGCTTCGGTGGTTCGATGAATGCGTTAGTTGACCCAGGTGCATACGGTCAGGCTTTATCAGGCGACAAGGCCATCACATTTAGTATTACCCACGACATCCCGCTAAACGACGGCTTCCGCTACCAGTTACTTGACCCTACCGACGAACATTTGGCACATGCCTATGTACTAGGGCGTGACGGTGGTGTTCCATTACTGTACACAGATAACAATGAAAGTGGTGATAATCGTTGGGTAGATTTGTACAAGCGTGATGACATCAAGGGTATGGTTAAATTCCATAACGGAGTTCAGGACAGTGGCATGCAAGTGGTAAGTCATAATGACTGCGTTATTTTCTTCAAGCGTGACCATCAAGGCGTTGTGGGTATTAATAAATGCGCAGACGGCCAAGATATATGGGTAGATACATCTACGGACAATTTGTGGTGGTATAGAAATTACCGCGATACGTTAAGTAATGATGTGCAATATATTACAACTCAGTGGCACAAGTTCTATGTACCAGGAAGAAGCGCCCGAATGTGGCTTATGGAATAACCCACTGTTAACAAGAAAAGCCTGAACATCGATTGTTCAGGCTTTATTGTTAAGTTACCCACGTGTCAGGCTTGTAGGATCAGGGCACAAGCACCATCTTACCTTTCACTTCCCGGTTCATTACCTTGGCCATGGCTTTCGTTGCTTGTTCTAAGGGTAATGCTTCATCTACGACCACCTTAACCTTACCTTGCACATACCAAGTTAAAAGCTCTTGCATGTTTTCCGCGAAGCCTTTTGGATCGTGCTGAGTAAACGAGCCCCAAAATACGCCCATAACCGAATAGCCTTTTACCAGCGCTAAATTAACCGGGAATTTCGGGATCTCACCGCCAGCAAAGCCAACCACAAGTAAACGACCTTCCCATGCCATACTGCGGCTGCAAGCGTGGAATGTGTCACCGCCAACGCATTCATAAACTACATCGACACCTTTGCCGCCTGTGACTTCTTTCAGCGTTTCTTTGAGATCTTTTTCTTTGTAGTTAATTAAAACGTCTGCGCCATACTCTTTAGCAAGCGCCAGCTTTTCTTCTGTTGAGCAAACTGCAATAACTTTAGCGCCCATAATCTTGCCTATTTGCACTGCTGCTAAGCCAGTACCACCCGCTGCGCCGGTTACAACCAGTGTTTCGCCTGGCTGCAGTTTTGCGCGCTGCTTTAACGCGTGATGTGCTGTCGCATGCGCAGTTACAAGAGCAGCCCCCTCATTAACATGGATGGGATCAGGTAACGGCATAACATGAATGGCAGGGATCAGCGCTTTTTCTGCGTAACCACCTAAGTTAGACAACGCAATAACTCGTTGCCCTTCTTTTAAATGGCTTACGCCCTCACCTACTTCAGATATGGTGCCTGCCACTTCATTGCCAGGAATAAACGGGAAGTCTGGCTGCATTTGATACAGACCTTGCACCAATAGTCCGTCTGGAAAGTTCACCCCTGCGGCTTCAACATTTACGACTACATGCCCTTTTTTTACTTGCGGGTCTGCAACGTCTTTAAATTGAAGTTCTTCAAGTGGTCCAAAAGATTCGCATACAATTGCTTTCATACTGTCTCCAGTTGCTTTGTTCGACGAGCACGCTATTGATAGCATGACCTGTCATTAAATAGGTTATATGGCGTTTATTCGCTTTGGTGAATGGTTTGGTTCGCAATTTGCGCCAGAGGTCGCACCATTGCGCCTAATTGCATAGCCTTCTCGCTTGACGCATTGCCATCGTGTGCGCGTTTTACCACGCCTTGTAAAATAGCGGCTAAACGGAAAAAACTAAATGCGAGGTAAAACGTCCAATTGCTAATGGCATCAATACCTCTTCGCTCGCAATACGCATTGATATATTCTTGTTCACTTGGAATGCCTAACTGCTCTCTGTCTAAACCACCTAACCCAGCTGCGTGCGCAATGTCAGAGGGAAGGCGCAACTGCATACATTGGTAAGCCAAATCGGCATACGGATGCCCCAACGTTGATAATTCCCAATCAAGCACCGCGACTACTCTTGGGTTTTTAGGGTCAGACATATCAAACATCATGTTGTCTAAACGAAAATCGCCATGGACCAACGAGACTTGACCATCATCTTTTGGCAGGTTGGCCTCAAGATACTGAATAAGACTTTCAATTTCTTCAACATGCTCAAGTTCAGATGCACGATACTGTTTTGTCCACCTGCTTAGCTGACGTTCAAAGTAGCTGCCAGGCCTTCCATAATCGCGTAAGCCTGCGCTTTCAATATCTACACTGTGAAGCGCTGCAAGCACTCGGTTCATTTCATCATACATGGCACCACGAGTAGCAGAAGATGCTATTTCAGGCAGTGCGCTATTCCAGAAAATGTCACCTTCAACATAGGCCATAATGTAAAACATGCTACCGATTATGCTGGTATCTTCACATAAATGGTACGCTTTGGGCACAGGCACTTCTGAGCCCTGCAACGCGTTGATAACGCGAAATTCTCGGTCAACTGCATGGGCCGATTTCAGTAATTTGCCCGGAGGTTGACGGCGTAATACATAAACGCCGTTATCCGTAGTAAGTTTAAACGTCGGGTTCGATTGCCCACCCGCAAATTTCTCAGCGCTTTTGACGTGCCCAATACTCGGGCACGCAGAAGATAAATACGAATTCAGCACTGCTAAATCTATGACATGTGGGGCTCTCGCATTGTCTTTAGACACATTCACTCCTTACCCGTAATTTTTTGTATTGTTTATTTACAACACTGACTTATTCAGCGACTGCTTTTTCAGCAATAAGATTACGACCTAACTGCATCATGTGAACCTGATCAGGGCCATCTGCCAGCTTGATAGTACGCGCATAAGCGTACATGGCAGACAATACGAAATCTTGGCTTGTACCTGCAGCGCCGTGCATCTGAATGGCTTGGTCGATAACGTTACAGGCCATAGTAGGTGCAACTATCTTGATAGCAGCGATAAGGTCGCGCGATACTTTGTTGCCATAGCGATCCATCTTATCAGCCGCTTTCAACGTAAGCAGACGCGCCTGTTCAATATCACAGTGCATCTGCGCAATGCTTTCTCTAACCGATTGCTGTTTTGACAACGGCTTGCCAAACGCCACTCGGCTTTCAACTCGTTCACAGGCCATATCGAGCGCGCGCTGTGCACAGCCAATAAGGCGCATACAATGGTGAATACGGCCTGGGCCTAAGCGCCCTTGTGCGATTTCAAAACCACGCCCTTCACCAAGCAGTAAGTTTTCTGCCGGTACACGTACGTTTTCAAACAAGACTTCAGCATGACCAATAGGCTCGTCGTAATAGCCCATTGCTGCCATTGGGCGAACAATAGTTACACCCTTGGTGTCCATAGGAACTAAGATTTGAGACTGCTGCTGGTGACGAGGCGCATCGAAATCAGTTTTGCCCATTACAACCATAATCTTACAGTTTTTATTCATAGCACCGCTGGTGTACCACTTACGGCCGTTGATAACGTATTCATCACCATCGCGCTTAATGGAAGTTTCGATGTTAGTCGCGTCACTTGATGCCACTGCAGGCTCTGTCATAGCAAAGGCTGAGCGTATTTCCCCGTTTAAGAGAGGCTCTAACCACTGCTTTTTCTGACTCTCGTTACCGTATTTCGCCAGCACTTCCATATTGCCGGTATCTGGCGCACTACAGTTGAAGATTTCAGAGCTAAATAAAACTCTGCCCATTTCTTCACAAAGTGGTGCATACTCTGCGTTAGTCAAGCCCGCGCCATATGGCTTATATTCTTCAGGTAAAAATAGATTCCAAAGACCCGCTTCTTTTGCACGCTTTTTCAATGTATGCATCATTTCAGGCGTTTTCCAACGACCTTTGCCATTGTTGGCAGAGCCATTTTCTACGGCGTGAATGTATTCCTTTTCAATTGGATACACTTCTTCTTTCATAAACGCTTTTAGTTTTTCTAAAAGTGCTTGGGTCTTTTCATTATATTCAAAGTTCATAACTGCCCCATTTAGCTGTAGGTAATGGCGTGTAACCTGTCAATCACATCCAGGTGAGGTACGCTGTTGAAGTTATTAAGGTGAACGCCTCGCGCATTGGCAAAGCATTGAGAAAAACTGGCATTTCGGATCTGCAAATTCATATTCACAACGGTGGCCGCATCGTAGCCAAGAATGTGTTTGAGCATCATGGCAATTGCACCGCCAGAACTCACAACGAGAACACGCTTCGCATCTATACTTTGAAGGTGCGTGAGCATACTGTGAACTCTGTCTTCGAACTGACCCCATGTTTCATCAAGGAGTTCATGCGCCAATTCGTCTTGCGACCAGGCAAGCATTGCTTTTTTTAGCAATCGGTAATATTCAGAAGGCGAAGCACCTTCAGGTACTTTTGCTTCTGGGTAGCGTGTTAAATAGGCGGTAGCCACTGCCTGAAAATTGAATTCATTCAGTGCGCTATTCACTGTAACTTCAGGTAGCGTATAGTCTTCAGTAGCAATACCCGAGGCAATACCGTCTTTGGTTTCGTGATGCCTTACCATGTCGCCAGAGAAAACTGCATCAAATTCAACATTGCGATGCTTGAAATAGTCACCAAGCCAAATGGCCTGTTGCCCACCCAGTTCACTAAGTTTGTCATAGTTCGCTTTGCCAAAAGACGCTTGACCATGTCGCACTAAATAGATGTCTGTCATACCGCTGCCTGATGTTATTAATATGTTAACTTTCAACCAACATACTAAGGAAAACAGCGATATAAGTTTAATTGATATTTTGAATGAGTATGCATCATGTGAAACTATTCACTGCCAAATATCTGTTCGCTTTTTGCACGTTGCGAACAAAATTTGACATGATAGCTTCAAATGCGTGCAATATATGTTCATTAGATTGTATAGTGAAAAGGCACTACACGACGTCATAGGGAAGTTGGCGTATTTAAAATGTAAAGGACTGTACGCATTTGGACGCGACCTTGTCGTGATTAATTTTGTTTAAAGCCCCCGCTTTTGAAAAATAAAAAGAACCAAAATGAAGTCACTTGCACACGCTTTGTCTTGTAATAGCTTAAGCATATCTACACCACAAAACGCCATTACGCGTTGCCTGTGTAGTTCGCCGTTTATTGCCTCTATTGTTTCGTCGACACTTGCTTTGGCTCCCCACGCTCACGCCGATGAGAATGCTCTATCTACTCCGCATAACAAAAAGGCGCTGGAACACATTGTTGTACAGGCGCAAAAGACCAGTCAAAACTTGCAAGATGTGCCCGTTGCGGTCACTGCGCTTTCAGGTCAAGACCTAGTTGAAACAGTTAGCCGAGATGTGTTTGACCTGCAAAACTACGTACCTGCTTTTGGCGCGTTTCAAAATCAAAGCGTAACAAATTCAGGGTTTTCAATACGCGGCATTGGCACGTCTTCACAAAACTTCGGCTTCGAGTCTTCGGTGGGTTTATACGTAGATGGTGTGTACCGAGCACGACAAAACGCGTTAATAAACGACTTAGTCGATATTGAATCCATAGAAGTGTTGCGTGGGCCACAGGGCACACTATTCGGAAAGAATACCGCCGCTGGCGCAATGACGTTAACTACGGTCGCACCTTCACACGACGAGCGCGACGGCTTTGCCGAAGCCATCATCGGCAATGATAACTTGGTTCGTTTAAGCGCTGGCTCGTCGTTTTCGCTAATCGACGATGTACTCGCCATGCGAGTATCTGGCTTTAGTTCTCACAGTGACGGTTTCATTACCGACGAGCGCAGCGGACAAACCCTAAATAACCGTAACCGTTCTGCGATAAAAGCACAGTTGCTTTACACTCCAACAGATGAAATTAGCGTGCGACTTATTGCTGATTACGGCGAGCTAGACGAACGATGCTGCGGCGCACTTACTTTTCAAAACAATATTCAGGCTAATGACATAGCGGGTAAATTCGGCACTGATGCGCTGCTGCTACAACCGCCGTTTAATGCAACTATTTACGGGCGCGATAACTTTTATGACTATAAAACCTCGCTGTCGCAAACTCCCCTTTCAAAAATGAAAGACAAAGGACTATCAGTTCAAGTAGATGTGGCATTAAACAAAGCATGGGATTTTGTGAGCATAAGCGCGTACCGCGCGTTTGACAGCTTAGATACGGTAGATACCGACTTTTCTGATGCGGACCTTCTTACTGCCACTAACGACGCCAAGCAGCAGTCGTTTTCTCAAGAAATTAGATTACATTACACCAGTGAAAATGTACGCGGTTTAATAGGTGTTTACTATTACAGCCAAAACTTAGATCTAACCTTTGATACTACCACGCAAGATGATTTTAGTGCGTTCTTTAATGCCGCCGCGCCCGATCTGCTGCCTTTGGCTAACGCCATCAACGAGCTATCTGCAGTTACATCAGGCTTTATTGCGCCTGCTGCAGCACCCGCGCCGTCCGGTACTGCTTTCGCGCACAGCGCCTATCAAGAGCAAGATAGTATTGCTTTATTCTCTCAGCTGGATTGGCTGTTAAACAGTGATTTCACCTTAACAACGGGCTTACGCTATACCCGCGAAGAAAAGTCGATTATCGGAGCCTACGATGAGCAAGGGCCTGGTATTGATGGACTAACTCACGACCCAGCGCAATGGCCTAATGTAGGTCGTGCTGTAGTGGGGTTACAAAACATCGCTGCTGCGTTAGCGGCGGGACAAGCTCCTACAGCACAGTCCCTTAACGCAATAGCACCATTTCAACAAGCGGGCTGGGGATATTTTTTCTTGGGATCTGCAGCGGTTATGCCGCGCCCTGACTTAAACGAAGAGCTTGATGATTCACAGTTAACCGGCACGGTAAAACTGGCTTATCACCCTAATGACAACACGCTAACCTACGCTAGTTTTGCGACTGGTTACAAAGCTGGCGGTACGAATACCGACAGAATCTTACCTTCGCTTAGCCCGCTTTTTGATGCTGAAAAATCGCGAAGTGCTGAAATAGGTATAAAACACGATTTTGAAGAATACGGCGTGCGCGTAAATGCTGCGGCGCACTATACACAAATTAGCGACTTTCAGGCGACGACCTTTACCGGAACGGGGTTCAACCTGCAAAATGCGGGCGATATCATAGTCAAAGGTGTAGAACTTGAAGCAACTTGGCTAATGACTGAAAATACCGAATTACACGCTGTTGCATCGCGCACATTGGCGAACTTTGATGAGTTTAAACGCGGTACGTGTTGGGTTGCTTACACGTGGCACACGGGCATTGACGATCCGGGCCGAGTGGAGCCGAACGACCCGTTCTGTTCAAGAGACGGAGACCGCGTAGGCTTCGAGCCTCAGAACTCACTATATCTTATGCTGAATCACTATTTCGAAGTTGGGAATTATCCAGCCTCCGCCAGTATTGACTACCAATACACGGGCGACGTATTTCTTGATGATGCGAACGACCCGTACAAATACGCTGACGACTTTTCATTATTTAACATTCGCGTAAGTTTCACTATCCCACAATGGGATAGCGAAATTATTGCGTGGTCGCGCAACGTTTTCGATGAAGAGTACGTTGCACGAAGTGGCTTTGATGTACCCGTACAAACCGGAAAGATCATGGCCTACCCAGGCGCGCCGAGAAGCTTTGGCGTTACCTTCAGAAAGTCTTTCTAACGCTTTAAATGCGTAGGTTTGGTATGAAACACCGCATGGCACTGAGCAATAACAGACAGTGCTATATGTTCTGGTAGCTCACCACCAATGTCGAAACCAGCGGGGCTTGCGAAATACTGAGTAAAGTTGGTATCGCCAAGCCCGGCTAAATCCATAATTTCCTGCTTACGGTGCAGTGGACCGAGCATTGCCGTATAGGTTAACGATTGCTTGCTTAGCACCTGCAGCGCCTTTGCATCAATTTCTCGATGATGGGACATAAGCACCGCCGCTTGAATGTTATGTTCGCCCATGTGAAGACGTAAGCCTTCAGTAGACGGGTCTTCAATCAAGTAATTTACCTCGGGAAAATGTTCAAGTCTTGCTTGTGCAGGCCTTGGATCCCAAAGACTTACTAAATAGCCCTGCAAACTAGCAAGCTTGGTCATAAAGGTAGCGTCGTATCCACCTCCAACAACAAGTAGGTGGATAGGCGGCAGCATCAAAACCGACAACATGCGCTTGCCATCAACGGTGTCTAGCACAGCTTTTCTAGGTTTAGCAGAATGGTCTTCCAATTCCGTGCAATCACCTAAAGTACCGTCTACCGCGCAGCGCCACTCACACGCTTTTCCGTTTGATAAGCTTTTGCTAACCACATCCAACGATAAATACTGGTTACTCTGGTTAACTGGTACGAGTGCTAAGTGCACCACACCGCCGCATCCTACACCTAGTTTAAACGCGATGTCTTCTTCATCTTCATCGTCGTAAACCGCGGTACGACTAACGCCGTCGGTCATTACTCGCTGGGCTTTTTTAACGATGTCACTTTCTAAGCAGCCGCCGCTTAATATACCTAGCTGATGCCCTGCATCACTAAACAACATCATGGCGCCTGCTTTTCGATAGCATGAGCCTTCGGTTTTAAAAATGAAACCTAGCACCCATTTGTGCTTGTTTTTAAGTGGAAGCCACTGGGCCAACAAATGGTTAACGTGATTACTCATAACTACCTCTACACCCGTTTAACCTGCTTATTGCTGTGATGCTGCTTGGGCAATAAATGCAGCCAATGTTGCTGGCTCTTGCGCACCAGCCACACCCTGATTACCGATCACAAAAGTAGGTACACTTTGGATACCGCGCTGCATCCAAATAGTTTCCTCCTCACGCACTGCTTGCGCGTATTTTTCACTTTTAATTACTGCTTCAGCTTCGGTTTTGTCGAGGCCCACAGACTCGGCCAATTCTACTAGCACACCAAGATCGTTCACGTCTTTACCATCAGTGAAGTAAGCGTTAAACAAGCTAAGCTTCATTTCTTCTTCAAGACCGTTTTGTGCTGCAAAGTGAATAAGCTGATGGGCTTTAAAAGTATTCTGCATACGGGAGTCGTCAGTGAAATTAAATGCAAAACCCAACTCTTTACCCGCTTGTACAAGTCGTGCTCGGTTCTCCACGCTTTGCTGCTCACTAATGCCGTATTTTTCCATTATATGCTCGCGAAGGTTTTGCCCGTCTTCTGGCATATTGGGGTTTAACTCGAACGGGTGAAACTTAATATCTACTTCAATGTTATCAAGGGTTTTAATGGCTTCTTGCAAACGCTGGTACCCAACAATACACCATGGACATACTACGTCAGAAACCATATTAACTGTTACACTCTGCATACCGCTCGCACTTTGTACACCTTGCTCATTTGCTGCCATGATAGGCCTCGCTTTTTTTTGAATTCATGAAGATATAAGGGCTTAGATAAGGTTACAAAAAGAAACTTCAACCCCACACTGCGATTATTTCGTCGCAGTTACATCAGTTTCTGCTGTGACTTTTGTTGTCGTGCCCATTGTGGTGCTGTAAAGCGTGGAAAGTTTTTCAAGGGCTGAGTGTGCCCATATTTCATAGCCTTTCGTGGAGGGATGAAAGCCATCTTCTGCCATCAAACCACTTTGCTGAATATCCGTCATAGTTCCGCTCACATTAAGTGCACTAACATATAATATGTCTGCGTTAGCCCGGGCTGTTACGCTATCAGCCAAAGCTTGGTTTAGTAACCACGCGCGGTAACCTAATAGTGCACGCAAAGGTTGCGGAAGCGCTGGAAAGCAATGAATTGGCGGTAGCGCAGTAAATAATATTGTTTCGCACCCAAATTTATCTGACAGTAGCGTACTAATAGCATCGATGTTTTGTCGCCACCGTTTCAACGGTACAAATTTGGTCACATCGTTAACACCAATAGAGACGAGCACCGACGAAAAGTACTCGGCAGGCATTTCATGAAGAAGCTTGAGCACATCTTCACTTTTAAAACCTGTTTTAGCATTCAACGTCACTCGCGTTGGCCCATGCTTAACAAGGTTTGAGTACAGCAGACCTGTGAGTGCCCCCATTTGCGTCGTTGCACCAACACCAGCGGCGGCAGAATCGCCTATAACCAAAACGTTATTAGTTAGCAGCAATTTACTATCGGCAGAGGTTAATACCCGCTCGCCGTCGGGCTCTGGTAGTACAGCGGTCTTCTTCCTCACCCACAATGCTTGAAGCAAAATGACTGGAAGAAGTAAAACAATTATCAGGTTTAATACCAAAACCTTGAAGTAGATCAAATCAGCCTCCTAAGCAATCCATTAAGCTTTAACCATCGAATTGAATTCGCGCCTAGATATCTACATATAAGTGCAGAGCCAATATGACAATAATTGCCGTACAACAACGTCCTGTATCAATCATTACCAAATATGCGTTGAATGCTCCTCGCTATACCTCTTACCCTACTGCACTTAAATTTGAACCGCTACAAGATGACATACTTCCACAAGCACTTGCAGTGTCAAAAGCGCCGGCAGTAAGTCTCTACGTGCACATTCCATTTTGCAAAACGCTGTGCTACTACTGTGGCTGCAATAAAATGGTGACACGTCACAATGAAAAAGCGGACGAATATTTAGATTACATAGAAAAAGAAATTCTGTCTAAGCGTTATTTAACCGACGGCAGGCGCGCAGTTTCTCTGCACTTGGGTGGCGGTTCACCCAGTTTTTTGAGCGAGACTCAGCATACTTATTTAATGTACCTGCTTAAGAAACACTTTACCTTTGAAGCAGGTGCTGAACTGTCAATTGAGTTAGATCCCAGAAATATCGATAAACGCTATCTTCAAAACTTAAAATGTCTCGGCTACACACGCATTAGCTTTGGTTTACAAGATACTGATTACAATGTTCAGAAAACCATAAATCGCGTACAAAGCACGTCTCACATTGCCGATTTAGTATTCGAGGCTCGGTCGCTAGGTTTCGACTCAGTCAACTTAGATCTAATTTATGGTTTACCGAATCAGTCAATTGAAACGTTCTCATCAACCATCGCCGCAACAAAAGCCATGATGCCAGATCGTATTTCGCTTTTTAGCTATGCACACCTTCCCGAGAGGTTTGCAGCGCAGCGTAAATTTGCTGAAGAAACACTGCCAAGTAGTGAAGAAAAAGCGGCGCTCTACAAGCTTGCCGTTAACAGCTTTACAAACATAGGTTATGAAATGATTGGTCTTGATCATTTTGCCTTAAGCAAAGACTCACTGGCTATTGCGAAAAATAAAGGCGAGCTTCACCGCAACTTTCAAGGGTATACCTTACGTGGCGACACCGACCTTATAGGGTTCGGCGTATCAGCCATTAGCACGGTAGGTAATGCCTTTGCGCAAAATGCTAAGGAGCTAAAAGAATATTACCATCGCTTAGACAACCACCTGCCCAATGCGAAAGTTGGACTGTCATTAAGTGTCGACGACCTTATTCGCAGAGACGTGATTTCTAGCTTAATGTGCAATTTAGCGGTAGACAAGCAAGCAATTGCCGACAAGCACCACATCATTTTTGATGAATACTTTGCTTCAGCCTTAAACAACCTTGAAGAACTTAAAGAAGACGGGCTTATCGAAACGACATCTCGGTATATTCGAGTGCCAGAGTCTGCTCGCATTTACATTCGGGCTATTTGTGCGCGTTTCGACGCTTATTTGAACGCAAGTGAAATACTCAGTAGCTACTCCAAAGCCATTTAAACCTAGGGCAATTTAAACCGCGCAATCACTTGCATCCCTACATCAAGCTTAAGACGCGATAGAGAGATACAGCTAATGCTGGCATAAAGGGATTGGTTACTGCCTAGTACATCAAGTTTTAACAACACTTTCGCGCTGTTTACGGTCGCTAGCTTTTTAGAAGTTAACTTTGTATCTGCGAGTTTTGTATCGGCGTTATTTTCAGGCTCGTTCAGGGGACTGAGTGGATTCACCACGGGTTCGATGCTAGATATAACACATGGCAGCGCATTTAAAATACTGATTGTGCGGGCATTGCCAAAGTCAGCAATATTGGTATCGATACTTACATCACAAGCTTTAACTGCAAAACGAACAAAAACTTGCTCACCGCTTTGCTGAGGCAAATAGGACACTGATTCTGCAGTGACGAATATCTCGTGCCCCGCTACCTCAACGCGCTCAATGCCGTTTTCCGACTGGCACTGCTCATTGCCTTGTAAGGTTAGAACATTTTGATCTTGTTGCATTTGGCTACCGTGTTTGTAGCTGACAACGGCGTTTTGTGACTGGTTGCCGTCGTGTGCTTCGCTTTGCCCAGTAACTTTAAATCCCTCAAGTACGCTAGACGGTGTCGCAAATCCCTCTTTTGCGAATACTTGAGTCAATACATCGCGCGTTTTTCCACAAAGCTCGGTGCGACCTTGGTCAATAAAAACCAACTCATCGCTGAACAAGGCAAGGTCATCTAAATCGTGAGAAATCACAAGGCATATGAGCTTCCCCGACACACACAAATTGTTCAAAAACTGGTAAATTTTGCGACGGGTAAAGATATCAATCGCGCTTAGCGATTCATCTAGCAATAACACATCTGGTCCATTGACCAACGCCCGTGCAATCGCGACCCGCTGCGCTTCTCCGCCAGAAAGCGCTTGAACTGGCTTATCAATTAAATGTTCGCAATAACAGCCGCGCAAACACACATCGATAGACATTGCATTAGGGCTTGCGTGACGCTGCGCAAGGGCTAAATTACCGCGCACATCGGTATGGGGAAATAGCATGGGCTGCTGAAAAACGATGCCGACCTTTTGAGAGGTCCACGGCGTTTGCACTTCTGCGCTTTTTTCTACGCCAGCTAGGGCGCGAAACAAGCTGCTTTTTCCCGCACCTGATGGACCGGTAATCCCAATGAATCGGCTTTGCGGCTGCAATGAGATTAGTGCGTTAATGCGATTAGAAAGTCGCGCAGATATTTGCATGTTAACGCGCCTCATCACTTCGTGCGACACCGTTAAAACGATAGAGCGCCGCAAGCATCACAAATGAAAAAATAAGAAGGGCCAACGCAAGGTTGTGTGCACTGTTATATTCCAACGCTTCTACCTGTTCATATAGCGCGATAGACAGCACCTGAGTTTCTCCAGGAATATTGCCACCTATCATTAATACTACGCCAAACTCGCCTATGGTATGTGCAAAGCTTAAGCCTAATGCCACCACGATGGGCGCTTTGCTTAAAGGAAGTACTATTTTTATAAACGCTTCAAAGGCCGAAAACCCCAGCGTCTTTGCTACATCTAAATAACGGTTATCCAATTGTGAAAAGCCGCTGTACAAAGGCTGCAGAGCAAATGGTAGGGAGTAGATGACAGACCCCAACACCAAACCTTCAAAGCTAAATGCTAAATTGCTCCCGGTTAGGCTTTGCCATCCCTGCCCCAACGCACTTTGCGGCGAAAAAGCAATAAGCAAATAAAACCCCAGCACAGTTGGCGGTAACACCAAAGGCAACGCGAGTATCGACATCACCAAAGGCTTAGCTTTGCTCTGCCAGTTCGCTAAAAACCACGCTAGCGGCAATGCGATTAACAACAGCAAACCACTGGTTATAAAGGCCAGCTTTAAGGTAAGTAATATAGCTTCAAGTGTCGATGCCCCGAAGAATTCTGTGAGCATACTTAGTTACCGACGCCCGATGCAATGGTAGGTTCATAACCCCATTCAGTTAAGCTGTGCTGCACCCCTTGCGACATTAAATATTGTACGAAAAGGCTGGGTGAAGACACTCCACTAGCGTCACTCAAACGAAATGCTCTGGTTGGCTCAACGTTGTCGTTGTGAATAGGCTCATCAACTGGCGCTGCCGCATTTTTAATTGGAAGTGGCTCGAACAGATTCGGAGATAATGTAGCTACCGTTTTACTGTTAATCACCAACGACTGAATGATGGGTTTATATAAGGTTTCAGGTACTGGGACGATAACCGTAACAGCATCGGCGCTTTTGGTATTGACAACACTGTTAAAATTAGAAGGCAAATTAGAGGATAAGTCTGCGGGCAAATCTAAGGCCAATGAGTACGCAACGAACGCCCCTTTCACGCTGCCGGTGGTATAAAACTGCAAGGTTTGTAGCACGTTTTTACCCATCACTCTGTGAGGTAAAAACTGTTGCCATAAGGATAAGTTTTGCAACGTCTGTTGCGCAGCATCACCATAGGGGGCCAGTTTAGGATTTGCGATAGCTACCTTGTTTTGTGGATTTTCCATTAATTGAACAAGCTGCTTCGACAAGCAATCGGTAAGCTGAACGTTTATTTGTGCAGTGGTGTCTCCAGTAGATGAGCGCGCGATCTGCTCGCAATTCCTTTCACCGGATGTCTTACTAGATATTTCACTGAATGCCTCACTTGATAAGTCGCCAGCATAGACAAACGCCAGCTTGCCTTTAGCGTAGTCCACCAGATTGCCGTGGTGAACTACGTTGTTATCAACCAATGCTTGCGGCCGAGCGCGATCAGCAGATAAAAAAACGTCAAAGCTAGCACCATGTTGAATTTGCGCATACAAAGTACCGCTAGAAGATACCGTTACCGCGACTTCTATGCCGGTTAGCTCAGTAAACTGCTCGGCAATACTCTTTAGCGGTTTTGCAAAGTTTGCCGCAACGGCTACGTTAATTTTTTCGTCGCGCTTGAAATTTACTGACTGGTTTTGTTTTTCGGCACTAATAACGCTCCCTTCATTTACATTATTATTTGCCGCTTCAAAACTGCTTGCATGTGCCACAGAACTTGAAAAAGCCGTAACGCCTAGGGCTACACTTGCACTTACCAAAATAAGCATGGCCAAGTTAACAAAGCTTGAAAGTCGCATTGCTAAAGAACAAACCATTACTTTTTGCGCATCCACTTAAGTGCCGCTTTATCGTCAGATGCTTTCGCCGCAACCCATTCAGATTTATCGCCCTTAAATTCTTTTTTCCATAGCGGTACCGACTGTTTAAGCATGTCCATTAAGTAGCAGGCAGCGTCAAACGCCGCCTGGCGGTGGGGAGCGGCGGCACCTACCCATACAATTTGCTCGTTGTTGTGTATGCGCCCTACTCTGTGCAGTGCGCCAGCACTGTTAAGTGAAAAGCGTTCGCTCGCTTGTTCAACCAGAAGCATTAACGCTTTTTCAGTCATGCCCGGGTAATGCTCTAATTCGATGCCGTCTATATCGCCAGCGTTATTAAAATCTCGCACCAGCCCGGTAAAAGTAACAATCGCGCCGGTGTTACCGCAGGCCTTCTCATCTGCCGACTGTTTTAGCCTAGCGTACAGCTCGCCTTGATCGAAATCTTCAACTTGAACTAGCGCGAACATAGCTAGCCCCCAGTCACAGGTGGAAATAGCGCCAGCTCATCACCGTCGCTAAGTTCGGTTTGGTGATCGCAGAGCTCTTGATTACAGGCAGTTAGCACACTGCCCTCTAAGGCTAATGCCCACTTGTCACTACGCGTTTTAAGCTGCGATATCACGGTCTCAATAGTGCTGTTCTCGCTTATATGAAGCGCGATATTGTCCTCTCCCGTAATCTCTCTGGTTTGTGCGAATGTTTTTACCGTTACCTGCATGCTTTGCCTGTTATCTACGTTGTTAAGGTTGCTTTGTGCGCGCTAATTAATCTTTCCAAGCCTCGGAAATACGTTGAGCCTAAAGTGCGTTGCGTCTTGAATGCTTGTTCGCTTTCTACACGTTACTTTTTTAGCTCACTGGCCTTTCACTGGCCTTTGTGAAAACTAGGTGTCGGACTGCCAGTGGCCTGTCTTACCGCCTTTTTTCTCCAGTACCCGTACCCCTTCCATATGCATGCCAGGGTCGATGGCTTTGCACATATCAAACAAGGTTAACAGCGCCACATTTACACCCGTGAGCGCTTCCATTTCAACGCCGGTTTTACCGCTTAGCTTGCAATAGCAGGTGGCTTGAATTCGATTTTGGTCGGCCTGAATGTCGAAGTTTATATCCACCTTTGATAGTGCCAATGGGTGACAAAGAGGAATAAGATCGGCGCAGCGTTTCGCCCCTTGAATACCCGCTACACGGGCAACTGCAAATACATCACCTTTTGCAATTTTTGCTTCAGAGATTTGGCGAATAACGTCTTCGCTTACGTATAAAAAACCTTCTGCTGTGGCTTCTCGCTTGGTAACGTCTTTGTCGCTAACGTCAACCATGTTAGCTTCACCGCCAGCGTTTAAATGGCTAAAGGTACTCATGCTTCCACCAAGTGTTTCACAAAGTTACACGGTCTAAAGTCGGCATCAAGTTGGCTAGAAATAATTTTTTCCCACGCCGTACGACACGCGCCTGTTGAGCCTGGTAAGCAGAAAATAACCGTATTATTAGCAAAGCCCGCAACCGCGCGAGACTGAATGGTTGATGTACCAATCTCTTCATAGCTAATTTGACGGAATAGCTCGCCAAAGCCGTCGACTTCTTTGTCAAACAATACACTGATCGCTTCTGGCGTTGAGTCGCGGTGGGTAAAACCTGTACCACCGGTAATTAAGACAGCGTGAATGTTTTTATCGGCAATCCATTTCGACACCACGGCGCGCTGCTGATAAATATCGTCTTTCACCAAATCGCGATCGTAAAGGTTATGGCCAACCGAGGTAAGCGCCTCTTTCAAGTAGTCTCCCGACTTGTCGTTTTCGAGGGTGCGCGTATCTGAAATAGTGAGTACGGCAATATTAAGGGGTTGGCTGACAACTGACATATGAAATCCTAATTTGATATGCGACATTTTGGCGGTTTTTGATAAAGTACCAGCCAAAATACTATTTGGTAATCACTTTATAAGGGTGCATGCCATGAATTCAACAACTAAGTTGGCATAAACTATGTCTAAAAGCCTAACTCATCAGCAGGCTATGCGTTATAACCGCCATATCGTGCTTCCAAAAGTGGATCTAGACGGTCAAGAAGCGCTGCTAAACGCCAATATTTGTATCATTGGTATTGGCGGGCTTGGCACCGCGGCTGCTACTAACCTTTGCGCCAGTGGCGTGGGCTCTCTTACACTTATCGACCACGACACAGTTGAGGCCACCAACCTGCCAAGGCAAACCTTGTTTAGCGAACAAGATGTAGGCACAAATAAAGTAGAGGCGGCTAAAGCGCGGCTTAGTGCAATAAACAGCGACTGCGACATTACCGTAATAGCAGAACCGTTTTCGGCGCCCAGCTCTACTCAGCTTTCACCAGTATTAAAACAAGCCATAGAGCGTGCTGACGTTGTGCTAGATTGCACCGACAATACAAACTCGCGAGATTTAGTAAACTTACTGTGTTTTAAACTAAATACCCCGCTAGTATCGGGCGCGGCCATTCGCTTTGAAGGCCAGCTTTTCGTCGCTATACCCGGTGAGAGTCGTTGCTATGCATGCTTACGGACGCTATTTGAATCGCCCGATTTAAGCTGTGTAGAGGCAGGTATATTCTCGCCAGTGGTGAATATTGTTGGTACTTACCAAGCGATGCTAGCTATGCAAGTATTGATGGATTTCGATAGTATTCCTAAAAACACGTTAATGACGTTTGATGCTCTGTCGCACGAGTGGCGAAACTGGAAGCTACCTAAAGGCGTAGATTGCGAGCTATGTGCTTGTTAAGTTTATGTGCATTTGCGGCATGAATTCTAAAAACGTGATTAAAAACAACAGACTAAAACAAAGAACAAGACAGAAAATAGGTTGATTTAAATGACAACCCAAGTAGTGAAAAAACACATGGTAGTGGCGCAAAACGCGTCTGGACGTAACATGAACGTGCCAATTTATCGTATGAAAGGCGCGCGGCCTGGCCCTACTGTGTATATTCAAAGTTCTATTCACGGCGCAGAAGTACAAGGTAACGTGGTTATTTACCATCTTATTCAGCGCTTAAAAGACATGGATATTTGCGGCGAAATTATCCTAGTGCCCAACTGTAATCCCATTGGTACTAACATTAAAGCCGGTGAGTACACATTAGGCCGGTTCGATCCTGTGAACGGCACAAACTGGAACCGCGGCTACTTCTTCGATAAAGATGCAGTTGAACATTTCGCCAAAACAGTCACCCGCGAAGAGTCAATTGAAGGCATAAAACAACGTTTTCGTGCTCATTTATCTAACGCTATCGACAACAAATTGGCTGAACCATGGGGTTTAGGCTTGGCACAGCAGTTAAACCTAAAGCTACAGCAAATGGCGGTCAACGCCGATTTCGTGTTAGATCTCCACAACGGCCCGGTGTCTACCCGCCACGTTTATATTCCCGAATACGCCAAAGACAGCGCCAAGCTATTTAACATTCCTCACTGTATTTTTATTCCAAACGTATTTGCGGGGGCGTTGGACGAAGCGACGTTCTGCCCATGGTGGACACTACAAGAAAGCATAAAAACTAATTTAGCGCGTGAGGTAAGCTTTAACGTTGAAGCGTTTACGCTTGAAATGGGTAGCCAAGAAGTTATCGACTTTAACGAAGGTAATATAGACGCCACCAGTATTCTTAGCTACTTAAACGCCAAAGGCGTATTGCACGAATGCGATATTAAACCGACAGAAATGAAGCGTTTAGGCGTGTATTTAAAAGACTATAAAACCCTGTTTACTAACTGGGGCGGCATGGTGGAATACATGGCGAAACCAGGCCAAACGGTGAAGAAAGGCGAACCACTGGCGCAAATTTTAAATATTGACGATCTGGATACCGACAACGGCAGCAGAACCTTAGAAGCGCCTTGCGATTTGATCCCTATTCTACACTTCCCGTCGGCTTCGGTATTGAGTGGGACGCAGCTTTACAAGGTGTTTACTAATTACAAGGAGTTGTAGATTTTTGTATGCAAGTTAATGGAGTAAAACTTTATTACAACATGGTTGATTAGGGTATGTAGATACGGCTCACACAAGCTGCTGGTTTATTCTTTTAATTAATTCCTGCCGTTCAATACATTAAATTTAACGGCAGAAGAGTACCTTAAGCTGCCCATCGCACAAAGGCACTTCGATGGCTGCAATGAGGCACAAGCCGGAATTAAAGGAAAAAACTGCTGTGTTCACCAAATGTACTTAAAATGAATCAACGCTAATCTAATAAAAAGCGCCTAAGATCTTGTTCGTGCCGCATTACGTGCAAAATAAAGGCTTTGTTGTCCTCAAATTTATAAAAAATTCGACAGGGCTTTACATAAAGCTCGCTGTAATTGAGGGGTGGTAATTCGGGGACTGACTTTCCTGATTTAGGATATTCCTTAAGTATTTCTACTTTGGCGAAGACTTCTTTAACCAGTTTCTTTGCCGCAACTAAATTAGATACCGCTATGTATTCAGCAATCTTGTCCAAGTCATTTAGAGCAGGTTCTGTCCATACTATTTCAGCCATTTATCCATTTTCTCTTTGGCCTGCAAGTTAGTTAAAACGTCATCATTTCTTATTGCCTGCTCACCTTTTGCGATACCTTCCAGAATCGACATGCGCTTTTGCATCATCTCATAATCATCAACATCAACTAAGTAAGCCGATGGCTGACCACGCTCAGTAATCAAAACAGGCTCTTTTGAAGTGTGCAGGTCTTGCAGAATTTTTGTGGCTTGTCTCTTTAATGTAGTAACTAATTCTACTTTCACGGTGCAGGTTCCAGCTTTCAAATGTATCACTATAGTATCACTTAACGATAACCACACAAGATTTCATTCACTCTGGGCAGAGTTACAAGGTAACTAATCACACCCTACTTCACCCAAACTAACGCGATATTTAAACCCACCACGCTGATTAAATACGTCAAAACCATTATCAGAAGCTTTAAGCTCTAGCTCCCATACCCAATTTGTTTTTTCAATAAATGTTAGTTCATAGCGGTTTAAAGGAAGTGGGCATTTTAAATAGAAATAATGGTAGGCCGTACCCATGGCACCTGGGTCTGCGGTAAACACGTAAATAGTGTTATTTCCTATTTCAAATTCTTTATGAAAGTAGTCTCGGTTGGATCCTAGTGTTGCATCAATCAGTACACCTAATAGACCTATCGCAATCTGAATGAAAGCCACTATTGCTAAAATACAGCTCAAAACAACAGATAACCATTTACTTTTAACAAGATATCTCAATCTACCGTGCTGCGTGAAAAGCAGGTACACACCTGCGCAAAGCGCTATAAGCTTAACTAAGGCTAACGCGTCGCCGACCTGTGACATAAACTTGGGGGAATGGTAGTTTAAGCCCCACAGCACACCACCATGCAGACTTTCCACTAATGGAACTAATATCAGAATTAGTACAGCGAGTAAGGATGTGACCAAGGCCGCAAAGGTTCTTTGCGGCACTTGCTTGTTACTCGGGCTATGATTTTGCTCTAATTGCGTTGTCCCTAACATTAATTATCAACTTCCTTAAATCGGCGAACCTGGCGGTAGCGGCTCTACTTCAAAGGTACTTGGCCATGCCTTACTAGCCCAATAATTATCGAACTGTTCTTTCAGTATTTCATACTGATTGTCGTCTGCTTTGTCGTCTAACCATTCGCTAAATTCAAGCAGAGCAAGTTCGGCTTCCATTCTTACTTCAGGCGCCAACTTATCGTTAGTTACTGCTTTCATCACTGCATTTAACGCCACTAACTGTAAGCGTTTTGCTAATGGGCTTTGTGACTTATTTTTATACCAGTGAACGTTAAGTATTTGCTTCACCAGCATAGAAACGCCTACTTTTTTGCGTCTGTCATTAGTGCTTCTTGTCTGCCACTCCAAGCGGTTTAAGCGCTCTGGGTGCAATAGTAATTCAAACGCAAAGTTAGATGCAGAAGCGGCCGCAGAAACAGGGTCTAACATTAACCCCATTTTGCCCTTAAAGTGCTCGCGAGTAATATCGTCGCCATACGCTGTCGGTGGAATAAGGGCGAGTACCGATTCAGGTATCGTCAGGTAATCAGCGATAGTGGCCGTAATTAATTGCTGCATTGCGCGCTGCTGCACCGCGGGTGCTACAAACTGCTGACCCTGCGCCTGGGTATAGTCACCTTTGCGCTCGTATTCATAGACTAAACCGCCGACTTGCTTTGCTACGGCTTCTAGCTGGTAGCGGTGAAGCAAGTAAATTGGCACCAAAGCATTCTCAAGCGAAGATAAACTGCTGTTTGGGCTTAAGGTGTCTAAACCTAAATTGGCTAACGCCAGTTCGCGTACTTGTGAAATTTCATCGAAAGCATCTAGCGGATTGCTACCGTTTTCCCACATATGGCCGTTTGCCGATGCATGGCGACTACTGCGGGTATCGGGGTCTGACTTAAAACTTAAACCCTCATTACGGCCTTTTACGATAATTTTTGCCAAGGCTTCGGTTGCCTCTACGTCGCTGGCAAAATCTTGATAGCCATACGCTACGGCGTGAATATCCCACGCGCCTATGCCTTTATCATACGCGCCTTCCAAGCTAATTTTGCCGTTTTTAATACTAATTTGGGGGTGAGGATAATCCATTACCGACGCACGGTTATTTTCACTTGCCGCAAAGTTGTGGGCTATACCCAATGTGTGCCCTACTTCGTGGGCTGAAAGTTGCCTAATGCGGTCTAAAGCCATTTCTTGCTGTGCAGTGGTGTCGGTGCTCCCGTCCTTAAAAGGACTGGTTAGGCCAAGGGCAATTAAATAATCTTGTCTTACACGCAATGAGCCGAGCGTAACGTGACCTTTAATAATTTCACCAGTGCGCGGGTCGACAACCGACGAACCATAAGACCAACCGCGCGTTGCGCGATGTACCCAGTTGATTACGTTATAGCGCACGTCCATTGGGTCGGCACCTTCGGGCAATACTTTCACCTGAAACGCATCTTTGTAGCCTGCGGCTTCATAGGCTTGATTCCACCAGCTCGCCCCTTCTTTAAGCGCGGTCATTACAGGTTCTGGAATACCAGGATCTAGGTAATACACAATAGGCTCGACTGCTTCGCTCATTGCAGCATGCGGGGTTTTCTTGTTTAAACGATGGCGGGTAATAAAACGCTGTTCAGTAGGCTCGCTGATAGGCGTTGAATAATCAAAGTAACTGAATTTCCAGTAGCCCGAGTACGGGTGGTACTCTCTGGGCGTGTAATTGTCGTCAGGCAGAGCCACAAACGAATGATGCAAGTGCACCGACAAGCTTTCTGGGTCGGGCGTAACTTGCTGCACGTATTCGCCTGGCTTCTTACCTGCAAAGGTGACTAAAGCCTCTAATTCAGTATTCTTTTCAAAGCCTTTGGTTTTAGGTAAATACACGCCGCTTCGCATGTTATCTACGCTAAAACTGCCTTGGTTAGTTCCCGCTAAGCGATTGCCAATGCCATGGATATCGCTTAATAAGAACGGTGTGTAATCTATTAGACTGGCGCTGTCGTTTTTGGCTACCAGCGTAAAACCTGCGATAACCGAATCAGCAAAGGCTTCATCAATGCTCTGTTTCTCAGCGTCGCTGCCATGGGCTGCTCGGTATTTGGTGTTGTGCTGCTTTAATAAAACCTTGTTTCCAAATTTTTCAAAGCTTACTAAACGCGTATTGCCTAGCTGGCCGCGATCAAGGCCAATGTCGTTAGACCCTACACCGTACGGCAAGCTACTTTGAAACAGGTATTCGGCGTGGTCTGTTGGCACCGCCAAGTAAACTTTGTCACTTTCATCGTCATAGTAAACAGGAATTAAACCATCTTTTTTGGTCATATTGCTGGTGAATTCACCAATGCTTGGCAGCGCAGCCAATGCGGAAGACGTAGACACGACAAATAATACCGTAATCGCAATGGCCGATTTACCCGATGCTTTTACATGTCGCGCCGCTTTGTGAAAAATGTTCAATTGCAGCATGCAGTTAGTCCTTATTATTGTGAATTTCTAGCCTACCCTATGTGGTGGCTTTTGCCCATGGCAGTTCATCGTTTATATGCGCTCTTTTTGCATGTTATTTAGCTGTGAACAGGCTTGGTTTTTCCTACCGAAGGTAATGCACTAAAAACGCAACTATATGGAAGAAAACAGCTGGCATTGCCCCTGCTCAATTGCCGTTTAAACATTCAAAAACATGAGCGACAACAAATTATTTGATCTTGGTCAACACCAAGCTTTGTTTGAGTTGTAGAGGTATTTTACGGCTTATAAAATCCGCCGCCTTGTTTAAAGCGTCTAGTAGCGGTTTTTATCTATGACTTCAAAATTATCACCTAATCGCAGCTCTTCTAACCTACGTGAAGACTCAGTTTCAACATTGCCAAACCAAACGTTAATCGCGCCAGAGTTGCTTGCACCTGCGGGTAGCTTACGCAACATGCGCTACGCTTTCGCCTATGGCGCTGATGCTGTTTATGCTGGGCAGCCACGCTACTCGCTTCGCGTAAGAAACAACGAATTCAGCCTTGAGAACTTAGCGATAGGCATAGAAGAAGCACATGCTTTAGGTAAAAAGTTCTATGTAGTAAGCAACATTGCTCCGCACAACAGTAAGCTAGATACCTACCTTAAAGATATTTCACCAGTAATTGCTATGAAGCCCAATGCGTTAATTATGTCAGACCCAGGGCTTATTATGATGGTGCGCGACGCCTTCCCTGAAATGCCTATTCATTTAAGTGTACAGGCTAATGCGGTGAACTACGCCACGGTGAAGTTTTGGCAGAAACAAGGCATAGAGCGCGTTATTTTGTCCCGAGAGCTCTCTTTGGAAGAAATTGAAACTATTCGCGAGCATGTTCCAGACATGGAGTTGGAAGTGTTTGTGCATGGCGCGCTTTGTATGGCGTATTCGGGGCGCTGCTTATTGTCTGGATATATGAATAAACGCGATCCGAATCAGGGCACTTGTACCAATGCTTGTCGATGGTCTTACGATGTTAAGGCAGGCGAGGAAAACGAAACTGGCGACATCGTTCTAACCAGTGAGATTAATAAGGCAGTTACAGCACCTCAAGTGGTAATTCCTACCCTTGGTGAAGGCACGCCAAGCCCCAAAGTGTTTATGTTAGAAGAAAAGGAAAAGCCTGGAGAACTGATGCCAGCTTTTGAAGACGAACATGGCACCTATATTATGAATTCTAAAGATTTGCGTGCCGTGCAACATGTTGGCAGGTTAACCCAAATGGGCGTGCATAGTTTAAAAATAGAAGGCCGCACTAAATCACATTACTACTGTGCCCGAACCGCTCAAGTCTATAGAAAAGCAATTGACGACGCGGTAGCAGGAAAGCCTTTTGATAGTACATTAATGGGAAGCTTGGAAACTTTAGCTCATCGAGGTTATACCGAGGGTTTCTTGCGTCGCCATGCGCACCACGCGTATCAGAACTATGAGTATGGCCACTCAGTCAGCGATAAACAGCAATTTGTTGGTGAAGTGATTGATCGTTGTGAAGAGTCTGGCTATGCAATTATAAACGTTAAAAACAAATTCTGTGTAGGTGACTCGCTTGAGTTGATGACGCCAAGCGGCAACATTACCTTTACTCTAAATGAGATGCTGGATAAGAGAAACCATTCTATTACGGATGCTAAGGGTTCAGGACACCAAGTAAGAATACCGATACCCAGCGATGTGTCTCTAAACTTTGCCCTACTGCTGCGAAATTTAGATGAAGGCGTTGATACCCGCAATCCGTTTCGAAAAGCTCCTAGTGCAGTAACACCCGAAAACGCGAGCGAGGCATAATGCATGGCACTGCTTATTCTTGATAGCTGCATTAACTGCGACATGTGCGAACCCGAATGCCCTAATGCCGCTATAAGCATGGGTAATAAAGTGTATGAAATAGACCCGTTACGCTGTACAGAATGCGTGGGGCATTACGATGCCCCTACTTGCGTAGCGGTATGCCCTATCGATGTGGTTAAGCCCGACCCGAACAATAGAGAGTCACTAGACGAGCTGGCCGAAAAGTTTGTTCGTTTAAATAGTTAGCTATGAAGTAAGTCAGCGAGTTAATTGTACTTCTCGAAGAATTCCCTTGAATCATGACCAAGAGTGATCACTAATTGCGGTACAGTTTGAATTGGCACTTACTAATAAGGGTTTTATTTTGAAGTTTGCCTCTCGCGCTACGGCGATCTCTCCGTTTCTTGCTATGGCCTATGGCGAAAAAGCCACGACACTAGAACAGCAAGGTAAAGATGTTATAAGACTTAATTTAGGCGAGCCTGATTTCGGCGCACCCGCGGCAGTACTCGCGGCAATGAAAGAAAGCTTGAGTGCCCCAGATTTTCCCTATACCTCGGCGCTGGGCATGCCTGAACTACGTGAAGCCATTGCACGCTTTTATAAAGTTAAACATGGCGTAGCGGTAAGCCCTTCTAGAGTGGTAGTGACCGCTGGGGCTTCTGGCGCTTTACTTTTAGCAAGTGCTGCCTTAGTTGAACCAGGCGACAACGTGATATTGGGAGACCCGTCTTACCCCTGTAACCGACGATTTTTAAACGCATTTGGCGCAGAGGTAACACTAGTGCCAACACGCAGTGAGGATAACTTTCAGCTAACCGCTGCAAGTGTTGCAGATAATTGGAAGCACAACACGAAAGGTGTACTTATTGCCACACCTGCCAATCCTACTGGTACGGTTATAGATGCAGAAGAGTTGACTAAAATTGGCGAGTACTGCAAATCCAAAGGTGGCTTTTTAATTGTTGACGAAATTTACTTGGATCTATCGCTTTCGGCTGATCTTGATGTACGTAATGATACATTCGCTTCCCAATCGACCTTGGGCAGTGATACCAAACTTCAAACCGTACTTGCCAATGCACAGCTTGAAGAAACAGTGGTCGTAATAAACAGTTTTTCCAAATATTTTGGCATGACCGGCTGGCGTCTTGGCTGGTGTGTGGTACCTGAAGCGATGACGCCCATCGTTGAAAAACTCGCGCAGAATTTGTTTATTTGCCCCTCTACCCTATCGCAAAAGGCCGCTCTTGCGTGCTTTACACCAAAAGCATTAGCGCAATGCGAGCAAAACCGCCATACGCTGGAAAAGCGTGCTTCCCTTGTTTTAAGTGCACTTGAAAATATGGGGCTTGGTTTAGATGCAAAGCCTGACGGTGCGTTTTACGCCTACATCAACATTAAGCACACAGGGCTAAGTGCAATTGAATTTTGTGATGCCCTACTTTCGCAACATCATGTAGCGCTTACGCCGGGTAATGATTTTGGTGAGCACAATGCCAACCATTACGTAAGACTGTCTTTCGCCACTAGCATTGAACGCTTGGAGGAAGGGCTTTCACGGCTAGCTGAGTTTGTAGAATCATTAAGCTAACGCTTTTTTATGCTCACCATTTAATTTCGTGAATAGACAAATATTACCGAAAAAAATGATAGATATGGGTGCTTGTGCGTATATTGAGTAACGCATATTGATGACACGTGTCGAAACGAGATAAAACAGGACAAAACAATGAGTAACGAACGGGAATTTGATGTAGTTATTTTCGGTGCTACAGGTTTTACGGGTAAGTTAGTAGCTGAATATTTTCAGGCTCAGTATGGCAGCGATGACAACGTTAAGTGGGCGGTCGCAGGCCGAAACGAAGCTAAACTCAACGGCGTAAAAAAGGAGCTAGGCATTAGTGAAAGCGTTGCTAGCATTGTAGCCGATGGTGATGATGATGACGCGCTAAATGCGTTGACGAAGCGCACAGCCGTTGTACTTACCACTGTTGGTCCGTATCAAATTTACGGTGAAAAGTTACTTTCTGCATGTGTCGATAACGGCACCGGCTATACAGATCTTTGCGGTGAGCCAGCCTGGATGCACCAAATGATCAATAAATACGAAGCGAAAGCTAAAGAAACCGGCGCAAACATTGTGTTCTCGTGTGGCTTTGACTCTGTGCCTTTTGACCTTGGTGTGTACTACCTTCAAGAACATGCCAAAAAGCAAAGTGGCGATGTCATTGAATATGTAAAAGGTCGCGTTCGTAAAATGCAGGGCACGTTCTCTGGCGGTACGGCTGCAAGTTTAAAAGCGACCATGGCGGCTGCGCACAAAGATAAGTCTGTCATGGCGGCACTTATTAACCCGCACTCATTAACCGATGGCGCGTCAAATCAGCCACAGCCCGATGGCAATAAACCTTACTTCGATGAGCAGTTAGGCACATGGGTTGCACCATTTATTATGGCGGCCATCAATACTAAAAACGTTCATCGCACGAACTACCTGGGCGGATATAGCTACGGCAAGAACTTTCAATATGATGAAATGATGATGACTGGCCCAGGTGAGAAAGGTGAAGCCATGGCGAATCACGTTGCCAAAGATAAGTCGCTTGCAAGTGATGATGGCCCTAAACCAGGTGAAGGCCCGAGCAAAGAAGAGCGCGAAAATGGCTTTTACGATGTCATGTTTGTGGGTACCGCTACCAATGGTGATATGCTAGCCGTATCGGTAAAAGGCGACAAGGATCCAGGTTACGGCTCTACCAGTAAAATGATTTCAGAATCTGCCCTTTGCTTGTGCAAAGACGTTAGTTTATCTGGTGGTTTCTTCACACCTGCGGCAGCACTTGGTAACAAGCTTATCCGCCGTTTAGAAGAAAAAGCAGGCTTAACGTTTGCTATCGAGAAATAGCGATTCAAAAAACGAAGGCTGAACACAAATTGCGTTCAGCCTTTTCTCTCTGCGCTAGGTGTTATTGTTGTTTTTTAAGCGAGTACCGCTTTTAATGCTTTAACGCACGCGTCAGTTTCTTCAGGTGTCCCTACGCTAATACGTGACCATGAGTCGTACCCAGGCCACGTGCGCCCTACAACCTTTATACCTTGAGCTTTCATCTTTTCTGCAAATTTATCGTGCGGCATGCCCGTATCCATGTAAATAAAATTCCCTTGTGGATTTGGCGCAAACGGCTGCTTTAACTCTTTAGCTACTTTTACTAACTTTTCACGCTCAGTTTTAATGCGTGAGCGCATTGTGTTTAAGTTCTCATGATCATCCATACTTGCCATACCCGCTACTAATGCCAAGTAATTCACACCACCCATGCGCAGCATACCGCCCATTGTTTTAGCTTGCTCAGCAGGCATGATGGCGTAACCGAGACGCTGTCCCGCCATGGCGTGAATTTTAGAGAAGGTGCGGCAAATCACCACGTTGTACCCCTCAGCTACTAGCTTCGATTGCACATTAGCGGGGTAAGCATCAGACATTTCAATGTAGGCTTCATCGATGAAAACCTGTGCTTTCTTCGATACGCGTTTTGCAAAAGCGGTAAGCTTCGCCGCATCTACCATGCTCCCTGTCGGATTATTTGGATTACATACGTACACAGCAGTCGTATCTTCGGTTACTGCAGCTTCAATTGCATCTAGGTCAAAAGTCATATCATTGGCTAACGGCACGTAGATCACGTCTGCCCCCATAAACTCAGCGCCCCGTGGTACGCCTTCGTAGGTTGCCATAGACGTTACCAGCTTATTGCCGTTTTTGGTGATCCAGTCCGCATAGCCAAAAAGAATAGGTGAAGATCCATTCGTAATTACGATTTGCTCAGCAGATACGCCTTCTTGCTCAGCAATTTTTTGCGCTAACACTTCAACTGTAGCGTCGGTATAACGCGCTAGGTTTAAAAGCTCGCTTTGCATTGCCTTTGCGGCTTTTTTTGACGGCCCAAAGGCGTTTTCATTTGACGATAGGCGAATAAGACCATCGTTTACATTGGGGGTAGCAGACGGGAAGTGTTCAGTTTGCATACCTGCGGCACGAAGGTCGCCCATAATACTGTCAACGCTGGTCGTTAGCGCTACTGCTCCTGCACCTAATCCCACAGACTTTAACCAATTACGGCGTGAAGAATTCACGGTTCTCTGTTGTTCATTTTTATTCATATTTCGCTCTGCCTTCCGTCTATATTCACTTTAGACTAAAGGCTTAATTTTGAACGCGCAATAGCATGAAAAACCTAAACCATTGACATAAATGCACTTTTTACGTGCATGTGGCGCACTAAAATTGACAACATAAGAAGTTTTAACGCGTTAAGCCGTTACATTGCGGTGCAGCGTTATTTTGTCGTTTTTGGCGTTTGCGATGAATGACATTTTTTCTGATGTTAAAGGCGTAGCACTCTCTCGCTATTGGTTCTTCGCACTTGAAGTCTGCCGTTTAAGCGACTGTGTAATCCATCTATATAAATACAAAGTAAGAATTACAACGAAACATTAATCGATTACTCAGTATGCAAAACAGGAGTCAAACATGGCTAAGGACCACGGCAAGCAAATTAAAAACGACGACACTTACGAAGCCCTTCGCGAGGAAGGCTATAGCAAAGAGAAGTCGGCGCGCATTGCCAATGCGCAAGCCAATAGCGAACAAACGCCTTCTAAAGATGGTGGAAAAGGCAAAAAATACGAGGATCGCACTAAAGAGGAACTGTATCAAAAGGCCAAGTAAGTCGGCATTGAAGGTCGCTCTAACATGAACAAAGACGAATTAATTGATGCGTTACGCAATCATTAGTGGCGGATAGACCGCCACATACAAAAACTGGTCACTGTGGCGGTGATGATTACGTTTTATCAGACACGCACAATTTGTGCATTTCGTGGCAAACCTCAACTTCAAGTAAAGCTCTACCGCCTCAATAGTAAGCGACTAGCTCTTCGTCCGCCCAATATATGACAATATTTCATGATAAAATGAAAATAAGTCATTTTTATTCATAGTTAAATCAACGTATAACGTGTTCATAGCTTTCACAGCAGTCTCACTACTCGGTTTAACTTTAGGAATAGAAGCGCATTCTCATGAACAACAACGTGAACACAGATTTCTCTTTTACTATTAACAGCGTTCAGTTTAATGAAGATTATCGCCCTTCAGACAACACACGCATCACCACCAACTTCGCCAATTTAGCTCGTGGTCAACGCCGAAAAGAAAACTTGCGCGATGCGCTAAGCATGATAAACAACCGCTTTAATGCACTGGCTAGCTGGGATAATGAAAGTGGCGATCGCTATGCTGTCGAACTTGAAATTGTGTCGGTAGATATCGACGTTGAGGGTAACGGCAACACATTCCCAACTATCGAAATCTTACAAACCAATATAATTGACAAAAAAACGGGTAAACGCACTCAAGGTATTGTGGGAAACAACTTCTCGTCTTATGTCCGCGATTATGACTTTAGCGTTCGTCTATCTAATCACAATCGCGGCCAGTCTTCGTTCAGTGTCCCTACCGATTTTGGTGATCTGCACGGAAAGTTGTTTAAGTATTTCGTTAATTCAGAAGCCTATAAAGCACATTTTTCAAAGCTGCCGGTCATTTGTTTAAGCGTTTCCGACAATAAAACCTACCGTCGAACAGAAAATCAGCACCCCGTTTTAGGTGTTGAATATCAGCCTAATGAATCATCACTAACTGAACAGTATTTCAAGAAGATGGGCTTAAACGTGCGCTATTTCATGCCACCAAACAGTGCTGCTCCTTTTGCATTTTATTTCTTTGGTGATTTGTTAAACGACTACACCAATTTAGAACTTATCAGCACTATTGCTACGATGGAGACCTTCCAGAAAATTTATCGCCCTGAGATTTATAACGCTAACGCCCAGGCAGGTTTAAGCTACAAACCAAACTTGAAAAATAGCGATCACTCAGTGACTCGCATTGTTTATGACCGTGAAGAGCGGACTCATCTAGCCGTTGAACAAGGCAAGTTCGTAGAAGAGAACTTTATAAAGCCTTATCAACACAAGTTAGCGCAATTCACAGCAAGCTACGCCTGATCCGTTGATTTAGATACTTGCGACATTCAAACCGCACACATTGCGACAACAAAACTATGATAAGGGCAGTACGTTCTGCCCCTCGCGCATCCATACAAATTATTGATTAGAAAAAAGCGAATCACATGAAAAAACTACTCCCCACTTCTATTGCAGGCAGTCTTCCAAAACCATCGTGGCTTGCACAGCCTGAAACCCTGTGGTCGCCGTGGAAGCTAGAAGATGAAGCATTAGAGGAAGGCAAAAAAGACGCGCTTCGCGTTACGCTTCAGGAACAAGCCCTATCAGGCATCGATATTGTGTGTGACGGTGAGCAAACCCGTCAGCATTTTGTAACTACCTTTATTGAGCACCTTGACGGTGTTGATTTTGAAAACCGTAAAACCGTACGTATTCGAAATCGCTACGACGCTAGCGTACCTGTCGTTACCCAAGCTGTTACACGGCCAAAATCAGTGTTCGTTGAAGACGCAAAGTTCTTAAGGAGCCAAACTGATCAGCCCATAAAATGGGCGTTACCTGGCCCTATGACGATGGTTGATACGCTGTACGACGACCATTATAAAAGTCGCGAAAAACTTGCGTGGGAGTTTGCCAAAATACTAAACCAAGAGGCAAAGGAGCTTGAGGCTGCTGGTGTTGACATTATCCAGTTTGATGAACCTTCGTTTAACGTATTTTTCGATGAGGTCAATGAATGGGGTATTGCCGCATTAGAAAGAGCCATTGAAGGGCTTAAATGCGAAACTGCGGTGCACATTTGCTACGGATATGGCATCAAAGCTAATACCGATTGGAAGAAGACATTAGGCTCTGAGTGGCGACAATATGAGGAGAGCTTTCCTAAGCTAGCAAAATCTAATATTGATATGGTTTCTCTGGAGTGCCATAACTCCCATGTACCCATTGAACTGATCTCGCTTCTTAAAGGCAAAAAAGTGATGGTGGGCGCTATTGATGTTGCAACTGACACAATAGAGACACCAGAAGAAGTAGCAGCTACATTACGTGAAGCATTAAAGTACGTGGATGCCGACAAACTCTACCCTTGTACAAACTGTGGTATGGCCCCCCTTTCACGACAGGTTGCTCGAGGCAAGCT
This sequence comes from Alteromonas sp. CNT1-28, assembly GCF_022348345.1. Taxonomy (NCBI): domain Bacteria; kingdom Pseudomonadati; phylum Pseudomonadota; class Gammaproteobacteria; order Alteromonadales; family Alteromonadaceae; genus Alteromonas; species Alteromonas sp. CNT1-28. The sequence goes on from NZ_JAKREZ010000018.1 coordinate 77,025, forward strand.
TGAGGCGCTCAGCGCTGGCGCTGAAATAGTAAGGCAGGAATTAGCTCAGAAGCTCAGTGCTTAATACGCCTCAAAACTTTTGTTAAGCAAGAGCATTTTGAAAGCGCACTAAAGCCCATATCAAAGTGGGCTTTTTTATTTCTAGCGGTTCAAAACAGTATCAGCGTTATTCTCATCTATTCGACCTTATTTAAGGTTAACTCCCAGGGCGAGATCGCGAACATTATTTGATCAAATTTAACTGTTAGTTGACGACCTGGTCTGGCTATGATCATATGCTCTCTTTTTGGGAGCACCACA